>QZJZ01000093.1 GCA_003599815.1 Candidatus Auribacter fodinae | reverse complement strand
GGATAGTGTTCCTTCGTGTTCCCTCAGGTTATACAAGGGTTCAGGTATGTTTGCTCCTTTTCCATGAAAAACAAGGCGGGAAGTTAGATCATAGTCCTGTGCGAACAGAAAAGCAGGGCGGTATCCTCCTGCTTCGAGGTACGCTTCTTTGCGCATCATGATAGATCCGTGTACAAAAAGGTTATGCCGGGCATAGAGCCGACTTATCTGACCGGGCGATGACGCGAATCCGAGTTTGCCGGTCGGATTTCCCTGATGATCGATTTTAGAAGCAAATGAACCTACAAGCGATATGTCAGGATGAGTATCCAGAAATGAAATTTGTTTTTCAAACCGCTGTGGATGAGACGTGTCATCAGCATCGTGACGCGCAAGGTAAATACCTTTCGCATGTTTTATCAGTTCAATAAGCGATATAGTCAGGCCTTTGTTGGGACGATTCATTGTTTTGATACGGTTATCTTTTTTACTGAATGAATCAATGATTGAAGCTGTTGAGTCCTTGGATCCGTCATTTAAAATAAGGAGCTCAAAGTCGGTAAATGTCTGGCTCAGTATGCTTTCGATTGCGTAATGGAGGTATTTTTCAGCATTGTATACAGGCATAATAACTGAAACGCGCGGGGTGGTCATTCAATGCCCCTTTCGCTCATGTTCCATCCAAGACCGGGATTGGATCGCAACTGCCATTTCGAGCAACAATCAGGATACAACTCAGGATAACGCCATTCGATAAGAGCCAGAGCGAGCGGTCTGAACCACGCAGACCACATATCACTGGTGGAAATCGATGTTTGGAGTCCCTCGCAACAGGAATATTTCCATGATGATGTTGTTCCTGTAAGCTGTCTGATCTGATTAAGAAGAATGCGTTTTTTGAAATCCAGCTGAGTACCTATATCGAGTGAGGCATTCCATTTAAGCGGTATGGCAAGGAGTTTCAATGCGGAAAAAGGGTCACGTTTTGCCCAGCAGAAACCGCCATCAGGGTTGCGGTTTTCATATATCCGCTGATGTGCTCTGGTAAGCGCTGTTTTTATATCCTCATATCTATATGGATTGAGACAGCTTAATTTTACAAGTATGTCTATTGCGTCCAGATCTTCGCATGCACCACCGCCTCCCTGTGGATGGAACAGCCCGTCATCGGATATCAGCATCAGAGTTGAATCTATAATTTTATCCATGTAAGCGATTGGACGGTCTGCGAAAACGTAATGGATATAAAAGTGATACGCTCCAGCCATTTCAAAGAGAAGGTTGCGCTTGTCGTTTTGAATCCAGTATCCGGTTTGAGGATCCTGTCGCTTGTCAAGCTCATCAAAAATGAGTGAAATATATGACCTGTTATCAGTATCAAAACACCGCTGTTCAAAAAAAAGGAAATTTAGAACGAACATAATGTTATTGGATATTCCCCATATACTGTTCCAATTGAGAGAATTAAACCATTGTATTAAAAATTTATCAGAATGAAATGGTTGAAGAAATAGTAATGGGTATTTAAGCTCAGTTTCGGCCCTTAATGCCTGAAGCGCCATAAGAGCGAAATCCGTTGCCTGATGCGCAAGATACTCCTGTTGCGATGCAGGGGCTGTTTTGAATATTCGTTCATCAATAAAGGTGCCGTTTTTGATCTGGTGATTAAGGATATATTGTTTCAATGCTTCAGTGCATTTTGTTTCCTGCAATTTGTTGATGGTCTGCAACGCAAGTACTGCGAAACAGGTTGATAGCAGGTCGGGCTCGGCATGATGGGCGGTAAACGCAAAACCGTTTTTTCTTTGCTGCTGTATTATCCATTGATATAACGATTCTCTCATCGCAGGTTCCTTGCGGTTACTATCAGGTTGCCAAGCAGGGATACTTTTCTAAAATGAGGCTTGAACAACTTACGAATTTCAGACGCGGTATATATATGCAGGTGATAGGGGTTGTTTTTCAGTTCCTCTTGAGCCATTTTTTCAGACGGTGGAAAGCTGGATGACGCAACAATACTGCCTCCGGGCTTAAGCACTCGCATCATCTCTTTGATATAGCGTTCACCGTCTGCACGGCTGAAGTGTTCCAATGCCTCGAACGCGAGTACTACATCGAACGAGTTATCATCAAACGGCATGGAAAGAGCATCTCCTTGTCGACATATCAGATTGGGAGCGTTCCATTGTTGCTGTGAAAACGCAATAGCTTCAGCGCAAATATCTATTCCGGTAATTTCTTTTGTGAAAGATGATATTAGGTATGCGCCCCATCCGAGCCCACAGCAGGTATCCAGCACAGACTTGTCACGGCATAGGGATACTGCGAAGAGGTATCGGCCCAGCATGATGCGGAACCAGCCGTTTTCGGCAAACTCTTCATTTCCTGGCAGGGCACGTTCTTGTTCAGCTATAACTTTAACTTCAGGGGAATTCTTTGTATAGCGCATAATATGTTTCATTTTTTTTGATATACATTTATCGCTTAGGGCAAAGTAATGATAGTAACCCGCAAGGGTATATCGCGCGTATTGACCATTGATGCTGTGACAGATTCTGGTTCTCACTGTTTTACCGTAAATATCGATTTCAGCATTGAACTATTGAGTTTTTTGAATCGTATTTTTAAATGTAATGTTTTACTAATATAATATAAAGAAAAGAGTATTGCCAGTGAATGAATAACCGTAGTGGTGACAAACGCTCCTTCAGCGCCAAATGGGGGGATGAGCAGTAGGTCAAAGATGACATTCATAACAGCGCCTACTGCAGTAATTATTGCCAGAATTCTGGGATGCCCTGTAGATACCAGAAACCCTCCTGCCGCGACTTGCCCTATTCCTTTCAAAATCAGGAGAGGCGCGAGAATTCGCAACAATACGGATGCGGAAACATATTGGGGAAAAATGATATTTAAAATGAATTCAGGCACGGCAAAAAAAAGTACTGTGAATAGCGTCATGGGTATTGTAACCAGTGTGATAGAAAGTGAAAAGATGTGCTGCATTCGCTCGTGCTGTTTCGCATAAAATACGTTGGTTACTTTTGGGGAAATGACAGATATGTACGCCGCCAGTCCCATCAGAGGCAACTGGAATAAGAGGTCAGCCACATTATACCGTGCTATTTCCTCATCGGGGCTGAAGATGCCCAGTATCAGGATATCCACTTTGGTATAGAGATAATATGATAGAAACGAAAAACCAATAGGCAGGCAATATTTTATGATTGATATGAATATTTCTTTGTCAAAAAGGTTGATGCGTATGGAAAAGTACTTACGGGCATACTGGAAATAAAACAATGAATATATCAGAATAAATTGAATTAAAAAAAACAGTGACCGTACAACAAATATCGCTGTTAATGAAATATCTGACAGGCTGAACCATATGTAATAAACGACGATTTCAACGCATGTGACAACCGCACTTATTTTAGATGGGATAGCGAAATCATGCAGGCCGCGCAGGATCCCGCCAACCATTTCCATTCCTACGCGGGAAATAATGAATATACTGCCTATAATCAGGAGGCGGGTAAGTCCGGGTTGGTTCATGAAATGTTCAATTACCGGCGATAATATCAGTATGCTTAAGCACGCGATTAACGCATTTGCCCCAAGATTGACTAATCCGGTGGTGACCAGCGCAGAGAGTTTATCTTTCGCGGTGATACTATATTCAGCAGTGTATTTTGCCATGGTCTGGTTGAGTCCGAAGTCAGCAAATAGATAAAAAATACCGAGAATTGAGAAAGCTAGTACCCATAGAGCGTAATCCGGTGTCGGCAGGCGGCGGGTCAGAAACGCGTTGATAACAATGCTTCCCAGTCCTAGTGCAGTGAGTTGTAGAAGACGCCAGATCGTATTTCTAGCTATAAGTGATGAATCGGAATTTGTTTTAATTGCGGAACCCCTCCTTGACTCCCCGGTATATCATTCGCGCGTCATTCCATTGCAGTTTGATGATTTTACATAGGATTTGAATGGTTTTTATCGCCAGAATCCCGATGATAAACAAGATTTTTTTTAGTGTATTATTCTGGTAATGACGTAGCATGAGCCTAATCAGGTTTGCATTTGATGAAAAAAGTTTTTCTCCATGCCTGACAGCGTGTCCTTTGTGGTATACAACAGCATCGGGCACATACCGAATCTGATATCCTTTTTCGCGGGCACATAGAGAATAGTATGATTCCTCAAACCCGAACACCAGATCTTTATGAAAGAGCCCTAAGTTATCAAAAATAATTTTTGGTATGATCATATTTGAACCGCGAAGTGCGTTCGCGTAACGATATAATCGAATTGGCAGCGCGAAACTGCCTCCCCAAAAAGTACCATATCGGGGTTCACATCCTTTGACTTGTTCTTCAGTACCATATAATCGTAACTCCCCGGTAAAAAGCATATCGTTTCGCAAAACATTATTTAAGACTGTTGCCCATTGCGGGGAGACAGTTGCGTCGTCGTCAATAAAAGCGATATAGTCATTCGTTGCTTCGATGATGCCGCGATTACGAACTGCGCTGATTCCTTTCACCGGCTCATAAAAATAATTATAACCGAAAAGATCAACAATTTTTCGGGTGTCTTCGGAACCTTCGTTGTCAATAACGTTCACTTCTATAAGGTCTTTCGGGTAATCAAGATGATCATGAATTGACGCAAGGCATTCTCTCAGGTCATCCTGGCGATTGCAGGTGGCAACTGTAATAGATATTTTTTTCATGGAATCCGGTGTTATATGTTTACATTCAGCATCTATCATTTATAATGAATGCCGTCATTTTTTAGTTAACATTAACCAGTATACCACAGGCTTGGTACTTTATGGCAACATCTATCACGCATGTTATTGAAGCGGCCTATCAGGCACAACTGCGCAAAATATTGGAAACCTCAGGATATGAATTCAAAGATCACCAGTACGCGTTCTGGCGTGCCGCAAAACAAGGCTCAACCGTTATTTTTTATACCAGCGGAAAACTTGTTCTGCAGGGTTCTCGCTCCGGAGAGGTGAACGACCTGCTGTCTGAACAGGGTGTAATTCAGCCTCCTGAGAAAAGGCATACTGCGCAACGCTGGATCGGTATTGACGAGTCGGGCAAAGGAGATTATTTCGGTCCGCTTGTCGTTGCCGCAGTGATGGTTGAAGCCGATCAACTGCCTTTATTGGCAAAAATGGGCGTGCGTGATAGTAAGACTCTTTCCGAGACAAGCATTATATCAATTGCGGAAGAAATCATTGTGACGTGCTCAATGGCTCTGGAACTTTTTGTTCCTGCAGAATATAATACATTGTATGCTAAAATCAGCAACCTGAACACGCTTCTCGCTAAAGGACACGCCAAAGTTCTGGAAGATCTGCTTGAAAAGAAACAATGTGATTACGCTATATCCGACCAGTTCGCCAATCCTGCTGTAGTACAAAAAGAACTTCAGGTGCTTGGCAAAAACATTAAACTGGAACAACGACATTACGCTGAAGATGACCCTGCCGTTGCCTGTGCCTCAATCATGGCGCGTTACGTATTTGTCAATGAAATGCGTGCTATGGGAAAACGGTTTGACATGACTTTTCCTAAAGGAGCATCTTCACAGGTTGTTTCCGCCGGAAAAAAGTTTGTGTGGAAATACGGTGCGAATCGTCTGAATGAAGTTGCGAAACTTCATTTTAAAACCACTGAGAAAATAATACATTGAAAAGTTCATATAGTTCTCTATTGAGAAATGTATTGTCTCGAATACACCTATTCAGCCGGTGAATCTGTTCCGAAGAAATACAGCCGGGCAGAGCGTTAGCCCATGCATTAACCAGCACCAATATATTACGCGTTTTTTTGATGGTTTCATCGCTCTGTTTCGACAATGAAGCAAACAGCCCATTTGGAGCGGTCAGATCATCCATATTCATCGCAATACATTCCAGCATGTACTGAACTGATACATTATTTTTTCTTCTGAAATCGATAAGAAAAAGCGCAGGCAACGACATATGAGTATGTGCGGTAGATGCTTTAAGCCCGGCGGAAAATTCAAATGTATGGTCTAATGTTAGCGGTCCATAACCCGGGGATGTGAAAGGCTGTATGATACAGTCGATTGAAGATAATATTTGCTGAAATGTCGTTTCTGGCACTATCTCAGGATAAGGAGAGTAGGCATATCGCATATTTCTGATAAAAGTATTTCTGATTTCTTGCTGATTTGACTTATACAATTCCGGCAAATCCCTGAATATGCCTGTCCCAAACAATCCCTCGGCGGGCCCGAATATACGGCGATATGTGTTGCTGTTATCAACAGGCATTTCAGCATTTGTAGATAATTGTTTATTTGCTGTAAGTTTCACCGCATCAGACAATAATGATATAATGTCAGGATACTTGTCCCGTAAACTGCCTGATATAACAGCACACGTATCTATAGCAGGCCTGTTCAGATTCTTGGACGATAGGGGCGCTAAGCCGCATACCGCTCCACTTTGGTCCCATAGGGGAGAAATGCCCATCAGGTAGCTCATCAGAGATATACCTGCCCCGTCCGTACGCTGTATCTCACTGCCCCATAATATAATACCTATTCGATTAGGATACCGTCCATAGTTCTTTGCAAATAGGCTTAGTAATTCGTCCGCCGCCTTTACTCCAAGCCGCCATGCTTCTCTGGTAGGAAAATTGCTTATTTTCATATAACCCGCTTTGTAATAAATATAGATTTACAATACTTGAAAACGGGATATAATAAAACTAAAATCAAATGTGAAATAATTCACAACAATATTGACATGCATGATAAAACGTGGTATTGTTAATATGTGAAAAAAATAACATAATTCTTTGGTCTGATGATTTTGTGCCGATTGTAATATGTGAAATAACAACGCCAAATGATAATAATTGAACTGATGAGTATGTGAATGGACGAAAAAATCGAAATATCAATTTGTATGGGAAGTTCTTGCTTTTCAAGAGGTAACAAAAACAATCTGGAAGTCATTCAGAATTATATTTCTGAACATGGGCTCGCAGATAAGGTTATTGTTAAGGGTTTGCTTTGTGAAGGATTATGTGCGAAAGGGCCAAACATCAGCATTAATGGGACGATGCACAATGAGGTTGACCCAGTTGCTGTTGCCAGTTTGCTGAATCATTATCTGAAAAGGTAAATGCGATGGATATTTTAAATCCGATCTTTACTGAAAAAACAGAATGTCAGGATTGTTATAAATGCGTTCGTGAATGTCCTGTTAAAGCGATCAAAATAGAGAACGGTCATGCGGAGGTCATCAAGGAGCAATGTATTTACTGCGGGCATTGTGTAGAAATATGCCCGAGCGGCGCGAAACGCGTGCGTAATGATCTTGGCAGAGTAAAGCAGTTACTGAAATTAAAAGAGCGTGTTATTGTATCTCTTGCTCCGTCATACATTAGTGAATTTAATGAATATAGTAGCGCTCAAATTATTTATGTTATAAAAAAACTCGGTTTTTTCGGCGTATCTGAAACAGCGCTGGGCGCTCAGGAAGTTTCCGCCAGTTCAGCAGAATTGGTAAAAAGCAACAAGGGGCGAATCTTCATATCATCGGCGTGCCCGACTGTAGTGGAATATTTATCCAAATATAAACCTTTGCAGTCGTATTATATCACGAATCTTCTGTCGCCCGTGCTTGCGCACTGCAAACTGTTAAAAAGGGAGTATGGCGATGATATAGGCGTTGTCTTTATCGGACCGTGTATTTCCAAAAAGCGTGAGTCTGATGCTCATCAGGAACTCCTTGATGTAGCGATTACCTTTGAAGATCTCCGAGCATGGATTGCTGAATCAGGTATTAAACCGAATCTCCTTCCAGAAGATATAAATGAGGGTTTTATCCCTGAACAGGCGTTGGAAGGCGCATTGTATCCCATTGATGGAGGCATGGTTGCAGGTATAAAAGCGAATTGTTCCGTTAATGATGCGTGTTTTATGGTGTTTTCCGGAATAGGGAATATCGAGAATGCCTTGCAGGATATTGAAAAAATGAATGTGCCCAAAAATATATTTCTGGAACTCTTGTCGTGCGAAGGTGGTTGTGTGAACGGGCCGAAAGCGTGCAGTAAAACCGCTACCGCGATGAAACGTCTGAGCGTCATAGATAATGCCGCGTATCCAGATAAGGAAATACCGCGTAAACCAACTGTTGACATTACAGATAAGATAAAATCTCAGCCGATTGTTCAAAAGGAATTTGATGAATCGGAGATGCGGGCAATATTGAAAACCATCGGTAAATATTCGGTTAAAGACGAATTGAACTGCGGTGGTTGTGGTTATGATTCATGCCGTGATTTCGCGAGGGCTCTTCTAGACGGTAAAGCGGAACACACAATGTGCGTTTCGTACATGAGAAAACTCGCTCAAAATAAGGCAAATGCGCTTATCAAGTCTATGCCGTCGGGAGTTGTTATCGTGAACGATAGCCTCAAAATCATCGAATGCAACCGTAATTTTGCCCGGCTGTTCGGTACTGAAATTGAAATGATCTATGATGCCGCTCCCGGGCTTGAAGGGATGCCGCTCGATAGAATTTTGCCGTTTACCAACTTGTTTCAGCACGTTCTTGAAACCGGTGAAGATATTGTGAACCGAAATGTTAATACCAAGAATGCGGTATTGAACGCTTCTATTGTTACTGTCGATAAACACCGTATCATAGGCGGTATTTTTCAGGATATTACGGAGCCTTCCGTTCGCAAACAGCAAGTGGTCAACAAAACACGGCAAGTCATACGGAAAAATCTTCAGACAGTTCAAAAAATAGCGTATCTCCTCGGTGAAAATGCCGCTGAAACGGAAGTGATACTGAACTCCATTACCGATTCTTTTTTTACGAAACCAACTGATGACGGCACGGACACAAAAAATGACTGAAGACTATTTTCTGGAAGTTGATTATTATCAGGGGTTCAAGCATAACCAGATGGTTGGCGGTGATGTCTTTTTGTCGCACAAGATCAAAGAGGAGAACCGCATTATATCCGTTCTGTCCGACGGTCTTGGCAGTGGTATAAAAGCGAGTGTGCTTGCGACTTTGACATCCACCATGGCAAGCACGTTTGTATCCAATTATATCGGAGTCAAAGAAACGGCGGAAATTATCATGCGGACACTGCCTGTGTGCCGCCAGAGGAAGATCAGTTATTCCACGTTCAGCATTGTAGACATCGACAGCGAAGGCAATACACGCATTATTGAGTATGATAACCCCGGATTTATTCTGATACGTAACGGAATGCCTGTGAAAATCGAAAAATCTCCGGTGAAAATAGATAGAAAGCAATATCGGGATACTATTCTTAAGTATGCTTCTTTCAAGGCGCAAAAAGGTGACCGTATCATACTCTGTTCAGATGGGGTATCACAATCGGGTATGGGGACTCCGTCATATCCTTTAGGCTGGGGAGAGAAAGAGGTCGAAAAGTATGTACTCAACATTATTTCAGAAAACAGCGGCATATCCGCCCGTGACCTTGCAAAACGTATAGTCAATAAAGCTATGCAGAACGATTCGTATAAATGTAAGGATGACACTACCTGCGGAGTGATATTTTATCGCAAACCCCGTCGCCTTCTGGTCGTCACCGGGCCGCCTATTGATAAGGAAAGAGACTCTGTTCTTGCTAACATGGTTGAGTCGTTCGAGGGAAACAAGATCATTTGCGGAGGAACTACCGCTAATATTGTGTCGCGGGAACTAAAACGGTCTGTCACCGTCAATATACGCGACCTTCACCCGGATATTCCTCCAACATCTGATATGAAAGGCATTGATCTGGTCACCGAAGGGATCATTACACTCGGCAAAGTGGCTGAATTGCTGGAAAATTCGTTGGTTACGGATACAAAAATATCTACCGGCGCTGATAAAATCGTAAACATGATGCTGAACAATGACATCATCCATTTTGTGGTTGGAACGAAAATAAATGAGGTACATCAGGATCCGAACATGCCGGTTGAACTGGAAATCCGGCGCAATGTCGTCAAAAAAATAATGAAATTGCTTGAAGATAAACATTTAAAGGAAACAAAACTGCAGTTTATTTAAAAAAGGGGATACAAATGGATACACGGATAACCGTCAGAATCTGTACCGGTACTGCATGTTATGTAATGGGTGGAGCAAACTTACTGACACTTGAAGATTATATCCCTGAACAGTTACATGAGATAGTCAGCATTGAAGGGTCACCCTGTCTGGAATATTGCAAGTCAAAGGAAAAAGGCGCACCGCCGTTTGCGATAGTTAATGGCGTGATTATTGACAGCGCTACCGTTGGGCTTGTCCTCGATGAAATAAAAAAACAGGCACATATTGATTGAGAAAGGTACTGCTCGATGATGTACGATAATAAAGCCACTATGATACGGCGCGAATTGATGGTAAAAATCGCCCAGTTGTACTTTAAAGGTACTTTGTGCGAAGAAATCAATCGCATACCAATAGAGATGTTTCCCAAACGGTCGGGCAGAATACGATGCTGTATACACAAAGACCGCGCAATGATCAAATACCGGTGCATTGCTATTCTCGGACATCGGGTAGAGGACGAAGCCGACGAACTGAAACCATTGTCCGAATACGCCCGTGAAGCTCTTGAGAGAACGGAAATCGATCCTCCTGTACTGACTGTCCTTGATGAAGGATGCAGTTCGTGCGTAAAAGTGAACTATTTCGTAACAAATGCCTGTCAGGGATGTGTTGCTCGACCCTGTATGATAAACTGCCCACGCAAAGCTATTTCCATGGAAAACGGACACGCGCGCATTGATAATCAGAAATGCGTCAACTGCGGGTTATGCAAAAAGGCGTGCCCGTATCATGCTATCATCTATATGCCTGTGCCGTGCGAGGAAGCCTGTCCGGTCAATGCTATCTCAAAAGATGAATACGGCAGGGAACAGATTGATTACGATAAATGCATCTATTGCGGAAAATGCAGTCGCGAATGCCCGTTTGGCGCGATCATGGAACGGTCTCAGATAATTGATGTTCTCAAACAGTTAAGCGGTGATAAACAGGTTATTGCCATGGTTGCCCCTGCGATTATCGGGCAGTTTCCGACAGACTACGAACGGATTATTCAGGCGATTAAAGAGCTTGGTTTTTCGTCTGTGGCTGAAGTCGCGCTTGGTGCGGATATCACCGCGGCGAATGAAGCGCATGAGTTTGCGGAAAAAATGCATGAAAATCAGCCTTTTATGACTACTTCATGCTGTCCGGCGTATACCGAGGCAGTCAAAAAACATATTCCTGATATGCAGAAATACGTATCCACCACTCAGACACCGATGTACTACACTGCGGATATGATACGTGAGCGGAATCCGGAAGCGGTTACTGTGTTCATCGGCCCGTGTATAGCGAAACGCCATGAAGCGATGAACAACACATCGGTTGATTATGTTTTAACGATAGAGGAACTGGGATCACTACTGGTCGCAAAGGGTATTGATGTCAATAATTGCGCGGCTGAGCCGATATCCGAGCCTGCTCAGAATATAGGGCGTGGTTTTCCGGTTGTCGGCGGGGTGACAGACGCTATCAGGCAGACAATCAGCCCTGACATGGAATTCAAACCGTTTGTGGTTGATGGATTAACCTGTCAGTCTCTGAAGGTGTTGCAGGCGGCCGCTAAAGGGAAAGCGCCGGGCAATTTTATTGAAGTTATGTGTTGTGAAGGCGGGTGTGTTGCCGGGCCTGGGGTTATCAGTAATCCGAAAGTCGCCGCCGCTAAAGTCAAAAAGATGACCGGGCAGAAATAAGTTTAGATAAAAAGGGGATACATTGAGCTATCTCTTTTTATCGTTTTCATCTAATAAACAATGCAGTTTAAAAATAATCTTATGATGATAGTTTTCTAAGAAAAATTCCGCAACAGGCAGAGACCAAGAGAGATAATGTCAATGGTTCAGGAACTTGATTGGAAACCGTACCTAATTCATTAACAACGTAATCGTATTCCTGTAAAATTTCAGGTGAACTTAAAGCGCGATTAAATAGTTTTACTTCATCTATATAACCGCTATAGTACCATCCGGCTGGAAGTAGGGCTCCAACTAATAGAGGTGAATTTCCATTATAAAGCGACCCTTGTACTGTTGATGATGTAGAAAACGAATAGGCAGAATTATTCAGGTATGCGGTTAGTGTTTGTGAAGCCGCATCATATGTCATAGCAACTTGTTGCCAAATGTTTGCGGCTAATGCAGAGTTTAAATAAAGAGTATTGACACCGTTTATATTTGTGTTTATGTCTGCGCTAACAGCGCCATTGTAATCAGAAATCCCATAATTACGGTTTTGTCCATCTCCCGAAGTCCATTTTGAAACAAACGCTCTGCCACTGGATAAAGTTGTTGGTTTTACCCAGCATATAATTGTCAAAGCGGTAGAAAAATCCAGATTCAAGTTATCTTCTACCCTAAAATATTGGTTTGTCCCGTTCAGAAGAAGCGATTCTTTAAAATTATCTTCCGTATAGGGATTAGTTGGACTTCCGATAAATGAACCGTCATTATTTCCATAAGAATCTTGTATGCTGCTTGAGGCGTCACCGTTAAACTGGTAATACGCAATAAGTCCATCGGTCACTTGACTGGCATAAATTTTACTACATAGGATTAAGAAAATGAAAATGAGACATCTTTTCA
Organism: Candidatus Auribacter fodinae; assembly: GCA_003599815.1. Taxonomy (GTDB): domain Bacteria; phylum Auribacterota; class Auribacteria; order Auribacterales; family Auribacteraceae; genus Auribacter; species Auribacter fodinae. The sequence goes on along the minus strand of QZJZ01000093.1, from coordinate 29,084 downwards.
TAGGGTAAATATTTCCAACAGTTATTATTTAACTATAACAATTTAATTATAACACGTTCTTTCATAAATATCAAATTTTTGTGAAAATTTCTCTATCCCCGGGATGACCTCACATCACTTAATTCTCCCCTTAATTCCGGTCTAAATATTTATTTTATTTACCTTTTAATCATGATATGTTATTTTTGTAATTAAATTAAATGTCATTATCATTCTGATGAGGTGATCTTATGAAAATTTTCGAAGCTAAAAGTCTAATGTTTTTCTTTTTTTTACTATCTATTACAATGCTTTTTACTCAAAAAGCTAATTGCACTGTTAGCATTTCTGATATTACAAGAAATGGGAATGACTATCTTTTTGTATTTGAGGATGGAGATGGCAATGAAAAAGGTGTTTCGGGGCAACTAAAATCTAATACTGGATCAGCAATTGGATCTTCTTTTACAATAAATACCTATACACTTAACGAGCAATCTAAGCCATCGGTTGCATCTGATAATACAAATTTTCTAGTTACTTGGCAAAGTGCTTATCAAGACGGATATGCTTCGGGTATTTATGGACAATTTATAAGTAGTAATGGTTCGAAAGTCGGTTCAGAATTCAGAATCAATGCATATACCGCAAGTGATCCCTCTGTAGGGTATAATGGTTCAAATTACTTAACAGTATGGGATGGTCAAGACGGAAATTACACAGGAATATACGGACAAAGGATTAGTGCTGAAGGTACGAAAATTGGTAGTGAATTTCAGATTAATACATATACACAATATGACCAACGAAATCCATCTGTTACACCAAACTCCGATAATTTTCTCATAACATGGGAAAGTGGGTGGCATACGGGCTCAGGTCAAGATGGTGACCGTCATGGTATATTTGGTCAAATTGTCTCAGGTGATGGTGCTCTAATAGGTTCAGAGCTTCAAATCAATACATATACAATAGAATCACAATTAAATTCGTGCGTTGCTTCTAATGATGAAAATTATTTTGTTGTATGGATGAGCCAAGATCAAGATGGAAATGATCTTGGCGTATTCGGGCAGTTAATTAGTAGAAATGGCGATTTAGTAGGTGATGAAATACAAATTAATACTTATACGGATGGGATTCAAGGTGAGCCGTATGTTGTATCTAATGGGGATAATTTCCTTGTCACATGGCTGAGTAATGGCTTCTCTCAGTCGGGCATATATGGGCAATTTTTTGATAGTAACGGAATGTTTTTAGGTGATGAATTCAAAATATCAAATGGTTCAATAATTGTCACCGCAACTGATGGACAAAATTATTTGGTAAGATACGACAATGGTTGGGGTATTCTGAATTCGCCTGAAGCTGTCCCTGAACCATCGGTTATATTATTATTTGCGTTCATTGGAATTCCGTTCTTAATGAATACAAAAAAACATGATCGGAATTAAAATGGCTCTGATGCTAATTAAGGGGACAATAATTAAGGCAACACATCATTTAATTTTTAATCTTTTCCTTAGCTTTCTGCTGATTTTTTATAAGGAGGAGATTCCCACGTCGCTTTGCTCCTCGGAATGACATAATTATTAGGACGAGTCATGCCACTACGAACACAAAATCGTAAAAAGATCGGACATATCTTGATCTGGTTCTGCTGAGTCAAAAATTTGTCATAGATTTATTATACAGGTATTTTCAGTTGCGTAAAGCTATGGTTATCTGAAATACATAAAAACCGCAATGGCTACTGCGACACAATAGAGGGAAAACCAGTGCAGGCGGTTGTCTTTTAGTATCAACAGGATCAGCTTGATTGCCACAATACCCGCTATGACTGCGCTTATCCATCCGGTAATAAGCGGCAGAAACCATTCGCTGTTGAATCCCATACTTATAGATTCGTGAACCTGAAAGGTAAAGCCAGCGAGGATCGCAGGTATCGCCAGCAGGAAAGAGTAACGCGCTGACTCAAGACGGGTGAACCCCAGCCATACAGCGCAGGCAATGGTCATTCCCGAACGGGATATGCCGGGTACAAGAGCAATGGCTTGCGCGGCGCCTATAATTAAAGCGTCCAGCCAGATCATGGATGATAACGCTTTTGAGCGTTTTCTGATTAGTTCCGCGCTCAGGAGTATGCAGGCTGTACAGCATAAAGCCACCGCGACGAGGCGGGGATTATCTAAAAAGAGTTCCTCAATAAAATCTTTGATTGAGATGCCTATGACACCGGTTATGAAGGTGCTTAGTATAATAAGGACACAGAGTTTGAAAAACAGGTTGTTTTTGTATGCATCACCCCATGTTTGAGGTTTATAACTATGTGCTACAAAAGTTGTTATCATGTGACGGATATCAGCGAAGTAATACAGGACAACCGCGACCAGCGTGCCGAGGTGGACAGTAACGTCGAATAAAATCTCCAGAGCTTTATCGATATGTATGATTTCCTGCAGAAGCACCAGATGCCCGGAACTGCTGATCGGCAGAAATTCGGTTAGCCCCTGCACTATGCCAAGAATGATCGCGCTTATCAGTGTCATGATTGTACCTGTTTTCTCCAGTAATCCAGAATATCCTTCAGGGAAGCCCGCAATGGAATTGACGGTTTCCAGCCGGTATGCTGATTAAGTTTCTGGTAACTGCCGAATAATATCGGATTTTCGTTTTTGCGTAGTTTTGCTGTGTCAATGTCGACAGTTATGGGTGTTTCGCTTAGCGATAAAAGGATATCGAGCAGTTCCTGAATTGTTACAGCTTTACCCGAACAGATGTTATACATTTCCACATCATTGCCGTGCAGATGTTTTTTCGCGGCGACAATATATCCCTGCACAACATCGCGGACATCGGAAAAGTCACGTTTTACGGAAAGGTTTCCGACTGACATTCTCGGTTCGCTTAATTCCTTTTCAATCGCCGCGATCTGTCGCGCGAAATCCGACGCGACAAACAGTGAGCTCTGAAAAGGGCCTATATGATTGAAAGGGCGGAATATTATTGACCTGACTCCCCAGTTCTTGAAATACAGGTCGCAGAGCATCTCAGCGGAATATTTGGTTATACCGTAGAGCGTTGACGGTTCTATCGGATGCGATTCAGTGTATGGAACAGTACCCTGATACTGCCTGCCGTACACTTCGCTGGAACTGACATATACCATCAGGCATTGTTTATTGCTTTTGAGCGCTTCAAGGATATGCCCTGTGCCGACAGTATTTACAGCGAATGCTTCATCGAAATTGCGTTCAGCGTAGGGCACATGCGCGATGCCTGCAAGATGAAAGATCGCGTCATAGTCATATGCGGATATAACTTCTTTTATTTTTTCCGGGTTTGTGATATCGCAGTGGTATAAGGTGGTTGCGCTTTTCAATTCCTGAGGAAAAGCATCCAGCTCCTGTTGCGTCCGGTAGGTACCAAATGTTCTGATACCCTGATCGAGCAGAGCCTGAACGAGGTGCCGACCAACAAATCCGCATGCACCGGTCACAATGGCTGAGTTCATTTCGAATACCTTTTGATATCAGCGTCAACCATCATGTGTACCAACTCTTTAAATGTGTAATGGGGCGTCCAGTTTAAATTTTTGCGCGCTTTCTCCGGGTTGCCGATAAGAAGGTCAACTTCCGCTGGGCGGATGAACTGCGGATCAATCTTAACGTGATTTTTGTAATTGAGCCCTGCCCGCGCGAACGCCAGTTCGCAGAATTCCTCTACCGAATGTGTTTCGCCGGTAGCGATAACGTAATCGTCTGGTTCATCCTGCTGGAGCATCAGCCACATAGCCTGCACGTAGTCTCCGGCAAAACCCCAGTCGCGTTTCGCATCGAGGTTGCCGAGGTACAGGTATTTATCCAGCCCGCTTTTGATACGGGCAACGCCGTCGGTGATTTTTCTGGTGACGAATTCTTTTCCGCGGCGCGGCGATTCATGGTTGAAAAGTATGCCGGAACAGAGATACATATTATAACTTTCACGATAGTTGACCGTTATCCAGTGCCCGTACACTTTGGCAACTCCGTATGGACTGCGCGGGTGAAACGGTGTGTTCTCCGTTTGCGGCACTTCTTTTACTTTTCCGAACATTTCACTGCTCGAAGCCTGATAAAACCGTATCTTTGGATTGACCAGCCGGATAGCTTCCAGCATTTTTGTAACACCCACAGCGGTAAACTGTGCAGTCAAAACAGGCTGTACCCATGATGTCGGAACAAATGACTGCGCCGCGAGGTTATAAACCTCATCGGGCTGTGTTGTTTCTATCAGGTTGACCAGAGACAACTGATCGAGCAGGTCTGCCTGATGAATTGTTATTTTTTCTCGAATATGTTCAATACGGCTGAATGTTTCTGTACTTGCCCTGCGAACCATGCCGTGAACGGTATATCCTTTCTCAATCAGAAATTCTGCAAGATAAGAGCCGTCCTGTCCGGTTATACCGGTAATCAATGCGGTTTTCATGTATAGCTAATCCCCTTGATCTCTGTATAATAACTCAGGCAGTTGTCACTGCGGATGGATACAATATAAATTTTGAGCACAGCTTGTGCACATCTTTTTTCACTGATTCGATAATAACCTTATTATCTTTATTTCTCAGTGTTTTCAGGATATATTCCGCAACAAGCTTCATTTCCGCTTCTTTCATCCCGCGTGTCGTCAAAGCAGGTGTTCCAAGGCGTATCCCGCTGGTAACAAACGGGCTCTTTGTATCGAAGGGAATCAGGTTTTTGTTGACCGTGATTGCGGCTTCCTCGAGAAGAAGAGCGGCATCTTTCCCTGTAAGCCCAAGAGGGCTAACGTCAACCATCATAAGATGATTATCCGTGCCGCCTGAAACGATACGGCAACCGCCTTGCTGGAGGCTTGAAGCCAACACTTTTGCGTTTGCCACGACTTGCTTGGCGTATTCTTTAAACGACGGCTGAAGTGCTTCTTTAAATGCGACAGCTTTCGCGGCGATGGCATGCATTAAAGGGCCTCCCTGTATACCGGGAAATACGAGCCTGTCGATATCCTTGGCGAATTCTTCCTTGCACAGAATCATACCGGCTCTTGGACCGCGCAGTGTTTTATGTGTGGTTGTTGTAACGAAATCGCAATGGGGGACTGGGGATGGATGTATGCCGGCGGCAACCAGCCCTGCAATATGTGCCATATCGGTCATGAAATATGCGCCGACAGATTTAGCGATAGACGCGAACCGTTCGAAGTCAATAAAACGAGGGTATGCGCTTGCCCCGGCAATTATCAGTTTCGGCTTGTGTTCGCGAGCTAATGACTCAACCTGATCGTAATCAATCTGTTCGGTATCCTGTCGAACACCGTATGAAACGATGTTGTACAATATGCCTGAAAAATTCATTTTGTGCCCGTGCGTTAAATGCCCGCCATGAGCAAGATCCATTGCCAGAATAGTATCACCCGGCTGTAGGACGGCGAGGTATACCGCCATATTTGCCTGTGACCCGGAATGAGGCTGTACATTAACATGGTCAGCGCCAAAAAGCTGTTTTGCGCGCTCAATCGCTTTTGATTCTGCGATATCAACGTATTCACAGCCGTTGTACCATCGTTTTGCAGGGTATCCTTCGGCGTACTTGTTTGTCATGACACTGCCCTGAGCCTCAAGTACAGCTTTGCTGACAAAGTTTTCCGAGGCGATCAACTCTAAAGTATAGGTCTGCCGTTCTATTTCATGGTCTATCGCCGCCGCGATTTCAGGATCTACGATACGTAATGGTTCCACTTTTGCCTCCTTGTTTCAACACTCGCAATTATGTATTTCAATTTTGTCAATTCGCCTCTGATGCCTTCCTCCTTCGAATTCGGAGTCAAGCCATATATCTACAAGCTTTTCAGCCATAGCCGGATTCACATATTTTGAACCGATAACCAGTACGTTGCAGTTATTATGCGCCCTGCACATTTTTGCCATATCTTCATTCAGGCACAATCCCGCCCGGACTTTGGGGTACCTGTTGGCGACGATGGACATACCTATCCCTGATGTGCACACAAGGATGCCCCGTTCAGTTGCTCCTTCAGATATTTTCTCGGCGACCCGTTTACCATATTCAGGATAATCAACGGATTCTTTCGAGTGGCAGCCAACATTATCAACATCCATTCCCTTTTTTTTGAGATAACTACAGATGTGTTCCTTTAAATCAAACCCACCGTGATCGGCTCCAATGGCAATTTTCATATTTTCTCCAGTATTCCACGTATAGCTTTATCCAGATCAAAAAAACATTCTTCATATGCGTTAAGATCCTGACCGATTGGGTCGCGAAGGTCAGGATCGAAAGTATGCTCGGCCGTATTAGCGAAATCTTTCAGTATGAAAACTTTATCAGCGTATTTCGAGTAATCGCCGCGAAGCACCATATAATGCTGGCGCGTCATCACGAACACATAATCCGCTTTTTGCATAATTTCTTCAGTGATAAGTTTTGACCTGATTTTACTGATATCAACATCGTATTTTGCGGCGATTATCTGTGCGTTCCTGCTGGGGGGCATTCCGTCGAGAGCCGCCATACCCGCAGATTCGCAGGTGAATTCAGGCCTGTTTTTTGTGAGATAGTTGAAAATACCTTCCGCCATAGGGCTCCTGCACATATTACCTGTACAGACAAAAACGATATGTTTCTGCAGGCTGTTATTTGTCAACGATCACCTCGTTTTTCAGGAAGTTTTGAATTTCATCAAAGCTTATCGCACCTTCCCTGATAAGCTGAGTTTTTTCACCGGAAAGATCCAGTATTGTTGATTCCCGTCCGTATCCAGTCGCCCCTGCATCCAGAATAATGTCTACTTCGTCACCGAGCGCTATTAATGTTTCTAATGCGTTCACCGGGCTTTTTTCGCCTTTTCTATTGGCGCTGGGAGCAATAAGCGCGGTTCCTACTGCTTTAATCAGTCCTATGGCTACAGGATGATCTGGATAACGAAATCCAAGTTTACCTGTTTTGTTCTTCAATGGCAATAACAAAGTCAATGGGCCCGGCCAGTATTTATCCATCAGTTTTTGTGCCGCCGGAGGTATTACACAGCCAGCTTTGATAATGGTATCCATATCACAAATATGTAATGTAAATGGTTTGTTCGCATCACGATCTTTGATCTTGACGAGTTTTTCCGTTGCTGTTTTATTACCGTGAATTGCGGCGATTCCATAAACCGTTTCTGTTGGAAAAATGACAAGCCCACCCTGTTTCAAGGCTTCCGCCGCCTGGTCTAAAACATTTTGCTGGGGATGACGAGGGTCAATGGACATCAGGCGGCTAGAGTGTTGCATTACTAAGCCTTTCAACACTTTCGGATGCGGCAATAACTTTTTCCGCCATGTCTGCTTTCATCTTTCTCAGGTTGTGAGCGATGGCATTGTCGTATAAAGCGATCATCTGAGCGGCAAGGATAGCGGCGTTCGTTGCTCCGGCTTTCCCTATGGCGACCGTTGCGACGGGCACACCGCCCGGCATCTGTACTGTTGATAACAATGCATCCAAACCGTTCAGCGATGACGCGTCAATCGGGATCCCGATGATTGGCAAAATTGTATGCGCCGCAAGGACACCGGCGAGGTGAGCCGCACTGCCTGCCGCGGCTATAATGACTTTTATTCCCCGCGATTCAGCGGTCGAAGCATACTCAGCGGCACGGTCAGGTGTGCGGTGTGCAGATATAACTTTAACTTCAAACGTAATACCCAGATCGCGAAGCTTGTCAAGAGTGATTTCAACGATAGGCAGGTCTGACTGACTGCCCATAATAATTCCCACGCGGGGCGAATTATTTGCCTGCTGATTCATTTGTAACCCTTTCAAGTCGTTGTAATGCTTTGTTTCCTATATCCCGACGAAAATGCATTTTGTCGAAGTAGATGCGCTTTATCGCGGCATATGCGCGGTCTTGCGCGTTTTCAATAGTGCTTCCAAGCGCGGTGATGTTCAATACGCGCCCGCCGTTTGTATAAAATATTCCACCCTTGCAAGATGTTCCTGCATGGAACGCGACAACCTTATTCATATCATCCAGCGCTTCAAGGCCTTGTATGGCTATTCCTTTTTCATATTCACCGGGATACCCTCCAGATGCCAAGACAACGGTTAAGGCCGTTTGCTGTTTCCATTTCAGTTTGATTTTATCCAGTTTCTGTTCGTGAACCGCGAGAAATACTTCCATCAGATCTGTTTCCAGCAAAGGGAGTATCGCCTGAGTCTCAGGATCGCCGAACCGAACATTAAATTCCAGAACTTTCGGCTCATTGTCGGCTATCATCAATCCTACGAATAAAACCCCTTTATAGGGTGCGCCTTCCTTCTCCATCTGCTGAATAACCGGTTCAACGATTAAACGCATGACTCGTTCCTGCATAACCGGATCAACAACCGGAGCAGGGCAATAGGCGCCCATACCGCCCGTGTTTGGGCCTTTGTCGTTATCGTAAACTCTTTTATGATCCTGTGCCGCAAGCAAGGGAACAACGGTTTTGCCGTCGGACAGAGCAAACATCGATGCTTCCTCGCCGGGCAGGAATTCCTCAACGAGAATTCTATCACCGGCAGAGCCGAATACCCGGTCGTCAAGAATTAGTTTTACCGCGCCTTTGGCTTTTTCCCGTGTATCCGCCACAATAGCGCCTTTGCCGGCGGCCAGCCCATCCGCTTTAATGACGATCGGCACTGATTTTTTGTTGAGATACTCTATCGCTTCTTCGCTGGATGTAAATACTTTATGGAACGCAGTCGGCACGTTTGCCTTAATCATCACTTCCTTGGCAAAAATTTTACTATCCTCAAGGCGAGCCGCCGCTTTGGATGGACCGAATACCGGAATCTTATTCATTTCAAAAACATCCACAATGCCAGCGCACAAAGGAATTTCAGGCCCGACTACAACGAAATCTATTTTTTCTTTTATACTAAATTGCAGTAAATCATCTGTTTTATCCGCGCCAATCGGCACGCATTGGGCAAATCGGGATATACCGCCGTTTCCCGGAGCACAATATAATTTTTTTACCAGCGGGCTCTGGTTCAGTTTCCATACGAGCGCATGTTCCCGGCCGCCGCCACCTATAACTAATACTTTCACGTCGCCACCTCACTCGGTTTAATGTTTGAAATGCCGCATTCCCGTAAACACCATTGCAATTCCATGTTCGTTACACGCATCAATGACTTCCTGATCGCGAATTGAACCGCCCGGCTGAATAATGGCTTTAACGCCATGCTTTGCCGCTTCGTCAACGTTATCTCTGAATGGGAAAAACGCATCGGATGCCATAACCAGATTTTCCAGTGGTTTTTGCGCTTTGTTCGCGGCTATCATGGATGAGTCGATTCTGCTCATCTGTCCAGCCCCGACACCAACCGTTTCTGTTCCTGTTGCAAGAACGATAGCGTTTGATTTGACATGTTTGACTATCTTCCATGCGAAGAGGAGGCTTTCTATCTGTTCTTCTGTCGGTTTAACATTCGTGACACATTTAAGTTCATTTTTATTAATAATTGCCGCATCGCTGTCCTGAATAAGAATTCCACCCTGAACCCTTTTGACATCGCAATTGAACTGAAGCAATTTATTCGTAGATGCCGATCCTTTTTTCAGTATGCGCAGGTTCTTTTTTGCGCTAAATAGTTTTAACGCTTCAGAAGAGTAATCCGGAGCTATAACCGCTTCAACAAAGGTGTCTGTAATTTCTTTTGCAAGATCAGCCCCTACTTCTGCATTAAACGCCAGTATACTGCCGAACGCTGAAACCGGATCAGTTTCCCGTGCACGCCTGTACGCATCAAATAGAGAACTGGACTGAGCGGCGCCGCAGGGATTGGTATGTTTAATTATTATCGCCGCTGGATCAGTGAATTCACAAACCAGCCGGTACGCCGCGTCGGCATCTATAAAGTTGTTAAAAGACAACTCTTTGCCCTGAATCTGTTCTGCTCCGGTCAACTCGTTATTGCCGTCAGTGGTCAGTTTATACAATGCGGCTTTCTGATGGGGATTCTCGCCGTAGCGTAACCCCTGAATTTTTTCCAGCGGAAGGCTGAAAATATCAGGCAGATTGTCATCACCTGTTTCTACTACTGTGCTGAAATAATGAGATATAACCGAATCGTAGGTTGACGTCATACAGAACACGTCATACGCGAGGCTCAGCAGTGTTTTTTCTGACAACTTGCCGTCGCTAGATTTCATTTCGTCAATAATTGCACTGTATTTTTTAGGGTTGCATACACAGGCCACACTTTTATAATTTTTAGCGGCGGAACGGAGCATCGTAGGGCCGCCGATATCAATATTTTCTATGATTTCTTCATGAGATATGCCTGCTTTGTTGATGGTCTGGTAAAACGGGTAGAGATTAACCACAACCATGTCGATGTGCTGGATATTATGTTTTTTAAGATCGGCGTCATGCGATGCGTTGTTCCGTATTGCCAGCAACCCGGCGTGAATTTTTGGGTGCAATGTTTTGACGCGGCCATCCAGCATTTCCGGGAAACCGGTATAATCCGACACACGGGTGAAAGGTATTTTTTCCTGTTCCAGTAATCGTGCGGTACCGCCGGTTGTCAGGATTTCAACCCCCATATCAGTCAATGCGCGGGCGAAATCAGCGATGCCTGATTTGTCTGAGACACTCATCAGAGCGCGTTTGATTTTGTTCATTGGTCTTGATCTCTCCTTCAGCATTTCATCCACCGAAAAAACGGGTGACGTTATATAATTAATGAAACCTTCTGTTGTCCTGCTCGTATTTCTCCGATTTGTACCGGGTTCTGCTGGTTATCGTCAAGAAATGACAGTATGTCTTCAGCTTGTTCTGCAGGCACGATAAGTGTCAGCCCGATACCCATATTAAATACGCGGTGCATTTCGTGCTCATCAATGGCGCCTATTGATTGAATAAGGCTGAATATTGGCGGAGTTGTCCACGTTCTGGTATCAATAACCGCTTCCGTTGTATCGGGGAGGATACGCGGTATATTGTCTATTACGCCGCCGCCGGTAATATGCGCGATTCCTTTTATATTGAATACGCCGGATGCCTGACGGATAATTTTTCCATAACAACGATGCGGCTCAAGCAGTACATCCCCGAGCGGCCTGTCGAGTCCAGCCGGAGTGGAGTGCAAATCAAGTTTTCCCATATCAAGAAGAACTTTTCGAGCCAGCGAAAATCCGTTGGTATGCAGTCCTGAGGAAGGCAGTCCTATAATGACGTCACCGGGACAAATATCTTTACCGGTAATGATATTTTCTTTTTCTATGTATCCGACAATACAACCGACAAGGTCAAACTCATTTTCGGCATAGACTCCCGGCATCTCAGCAGTTTCTCCGCCCAGCAGTATGCAGTTCTCTTCCTCGCATATTGAAAGTATCCCGGCAATAAGGGCATCAACGAGTTCCGCATTTAGATGAGAAACACCGATGTAGTCCATAAAGAATAATGGGGCGGCGCCCTGTACCGCGATGTCGTTTATGCAGTGCGATACGATATCCCTGCCGATGCCTTCGAATTTTCCATAAGCAGACGCGACTTTTGTCTTGGTTCCGACGCCGTCAATGCTGGAAACCAGCGCTGGCTGTTTGAGCCCCAGTTTGGTAAAATCCACGATTCCTCCGAACCCTCCGATGCCGGAAAGTACGTTCTGAAATGATGTTCTTTTCATTCGCTCTTTGATGAAATTTACTGCTTTGATGCCTTCGTCTATATCGACGCCAGCGGCTTTATAAGTAGCCTTGTTATCTGTATCCATGAGTACCGTGTCAATCCTTTACAATTTAATAGTTGGATGATGTTTCTCAAGTGCTAGTTTTCGTGTGTCAGGTGATGGTTTTACCGGATAATCACCAGTGTAGCATGCCATACAATAAATATTGGCCGTGCCGGTTGCTTCGAGCATCCCTTCAAGGCTCAGGTACCCGAGTGTATCCGCGCCAATAAACTCTGCGATTTTTTTTGTATTTTTATTCATAAGGGACGCGATAAGTTCCGTATTACTGGGAAAATCTATACCGTAGTAACAGGGCGAAATATGAGGCGGGCAACTGATCCTCATGTGTATCTCTTTAGCGCCTGCGTCACGCAGTGCGGAAATACGGGATCTGCTCGTTGTACCCCTTACGATGGAATCATCAATGACCACGACCCGTTTGCCGTTGATGACATCTTTCACCGGATTTAGTTTTACTCGTGTACTGAAGTTGCGGATACTTTGGCTCGGATGAATAAATGTCCTGCCTATATAATGGTTTCTGATGAAGCCTCTGTCGTATGGTATTCCTGATTCTTCTCCGTAACCGACAGCACATGATTTGCCGGAGTCGGGCACAGCAATAACTACATCCGCATCGGCGGGGTGCTCCTGTGCCAGTCTTCGTCCGAGCGCCTTACGGATAGTATGGACACTTTTTCCTAAATAAAAACTGTCCGGACGGGAAAAATAAATCATTTCGAAAATACAGAATGTGTGGGGTTGAGGATCAGTTAGTTTTAGTGACGTCAGCCCGTTGCCGTCAATGATAACTGTCTCACCCGGCTCTACATCCCGAACATATTCCGCGCCAATAAGGTCAAAGGCGCACGTTTCAGATGAGAGCACATACGCGCCGTCAAGTTTACCGAGGCAGAGTGGGCGGAATCCATGCGGGTCGCGCACACCGATAATGGATGTTTCATTCATCATTACAAATGAATAGGCGCCCTCAATGCGGCTGAGAGCGTACCGCAACCTATCGACATTATCCGTAAACGTCGGTTTTGCAAGAAGATGAACTATAACTTCACTGTCCGTTGATGTTTGGAATATGGAACCCAGCCGTTCAAGGTTTATGCGCAGTTCATTGGCGTTTGTCAGGTTGCCGTTATGCCCTATCGATATAGTGCCGTAGCAGTAATCAATAGTTAAAGGCTGTGCATTAACCAACTGGCTTGACCCGGTAGTTGAGTAGCGAACATGTCCGATTGCGCGGTTTCCTTTGAGCTCTTTTAGTCGGTTCTGATCAAAAACTTCGCTGACCAGCCCCATATTTTTATATTCATAAAACCGGGTGCCGTCATTTGAGACAATACCGGCGCTTTCCTGTCCGCGGTGCTGTAGCGCATACAATCCGAGATAGGTAAGCATAGCCGCGTCCGGATGCCCGTATATGCCGAATACACCGCAAAACTCGCGTGGTTTATCTGAATCCATACTGTCCTTCTTTCAGCTTAGTGATACCTCTAAAGCGGAATAATATATGTCATGAATTGAACTGACTGATTCCTCAATGAGTACCTTATTAGCATATTTAAGTTCAAAGCGGTCAGATACTACCGACCCGATTATATTCGCTGGTATCTGCTTTTGTTGTGCCTGTTTTACTATATTTTCAGTATGTTCCTTATTAACCGTTATAATAATACGTGATTGTCGCTCGCCGAACAGTATGCTGTCTGCACGGTTTCCAGTATCCGGCAAGGCAACCTTAGCTCCGAGGTGCATACCTTTTTCCGAACCGATAATAGCACATTCAGCCAGCGTTACAGCCAGTCCGCCTTCCGCACAGTCATGAGCTGATTTGACCAATCCATTTTTGATCAGTTCATAACAAAATGATTGAACAGCTTTTTCAAGCTTCATATCGAATTCAGGCAGTTTGCCGCCCTTAATGCCGTGTTCCTGCGCAAGGTATTCGCTTCCGCCTATAGTGCTGTCAAGAGGGCCAAGCAGGATAATCGTATCGCCGGCATTTTTGAATCCTGCCGTAGTGACATGGTTTTGTGACTCAATGAGCCCTACAAGTCCGATAACCGGAGTCGGGTCAACTGCCCCTCGCGGGTTCTCATTATAAAAACTGACGTTACCGCCTGTCACGGGAATATTAAACGCTTTGCATGCATCAGCCACGCCTTCTATGCAGTTTTTGAACTGCCAGAATATTTCTTCTTTCATCGGATTGCCGAAATTGAGACAGTCGGTAACTCCGATCGGTTTGCCGCCTGAACAAACCACATTACGAGCGGCTTCCGCCACAGCGATTTGTCCGCCGATATATGGGTCAAGATAGCAATACCGCCCGTTACAATCTGTGGTGATGGCAAGCAGTTTTTCCGTGCCTTTTAACCGGATGACAGCGGCATCCGCTTTGCCCGGCAGTACCACCGTGTTTGTCATAACCATATGATCGTACTGTTCATACACCCATTTTTTACTTGCAATGGATGGATTCGATAACAGCGATTTAAACGTTGCGGCATAAGAAACGGGTTCGCGAACGTTAGCGAGGTTGATGATCTGCTGCTGCTTATAATATGCTGGTTCCTTGAACGCCCGGTGATAGACCGGAGCTTCATCCGCCAGCGCTTTTGCAGGGACATCAACAACGGTTTCTCCGTGAAACTTAACGCGCATTTTGCCGTCGTCCGTTACTTGCCCTATATTTACCGCGTGCAAATCCCATTTATCGAAAATTGCCTCAACTTCTGATTCACTCCCTTTTTTCACGATCACCAGCATACGTTCCTGCGATTCCGATAACAGAATCTCATAGGGGATCATGCCTTTTTCCCGCTGAGGCACTTTTGCCAGTTCTATTTCTATGCCTGCGCCGCCGCGTGAAGCCGTTTCGCAGGTTGAGCATGTTAGTCCTGCCGCACCCATATCCTGAATACCGACGACCGCGTCTGTCTGGAGCAGTTCAAGGCATGCTTCAACGAGCAGTTTTTCCATGAACGGATCGCCAACCTGAACGGATGGCCGCCGATCTTCAGATGCTTCATTCAGTTCTTCAGACGCAAACGTTGCGCCGTGAATACCGTCGCGCCCGGTTGCCGCACCGACGTAGTACACGCTGTTTCCCACGCCCGAAGCTTTGCCCAACGCTATATCCTCATGTTTCAGAATGCCGAGACAGAAAACATTGACTAGCGGATTGCCTTCGTATGTTGAATCAAAATATATTTCACCGCCTACAGTTGGTATCCCGATGCAGTTGCCGTAATGGCTGATTCCTCGCACTACTCCGTCAAGCAGGCGCCGTACGTTCGGGGCTGAGAGCTTACCAAAACGAAGCGAATTCATAAGCGCGATAGGGCGTGCGCCCATGGTGAAAATGTCGCGTATTATACCGCCGATACCTGTCGCGGCCCCCTGAAAGGGTTCCACAGCAGAAGGATGGTTATGCGATTCTATCTTGAACGAAACAGCGAGTCCGTCGCCGATATCAATAATCCCTGCGTTTTCGTCACCCGCTTTCACCATGACGCTTGGCCCTGTTGTCGGGAATTTTTTGAGCCATGCGCGTGAATTTTTATAACTGCAATGCTCTGACCACATAACCGAAAAAACACCCAGTTCAGTGAAGTTCGGAGTACGTCCCAGAATTGAACAAATGGTAGAAAATTCTTGTTCCGTTAATCCGTGTTCCAGAGCAACCTGTAATGTAACTTCCTGTTCTTTCATAGATATCCCTTATACCGTTTGTCTCTGGTTTAATGATTGCAGTAATGATTCAAAAATACGTTTTCCGTCTGATGAACCGAGCATCGGGTCACAGCACCGTTCAGGATGAGGCATCATGCCGAGCACGTTTCCCGCTTCGTTACAGATTCCGGCGATGTTGGCTACGGATCCGTTCGGGTTAAAATCGTCGCTTACGATACCTCTTTCATTGCAGTACTGGAATACGATCTGATTGTTTTTCTGCAATTTTTTTAAACCTTCGTCATCTATATAATAATTACCTTCACCATGCGCGACAGGAATATGGATCGCCTCATTTTTTTTCAGACCTTTACTGAAGGGCGTACTGAAATTCACCGGTTTGATATGTACATACTTACAGATAAATCTCAGGCTGGTATTGCGCAACATGGCACCGGGAAGCAATCCGCTTTCCAGCAATATCTGGAAACCGTTACATATTCCGATTACCGGTTTGCCGGCAGAGGCAAACTTTTTGACTTCCGACATAACGGGAGAGAATCGGGCAATAGCGCCGGTTCTTAAATAGTCGCCGTATGAAAAACCGCCGGGCAGGACGATGCAATCATATCCATGGACATCAGTGGATTTATGCCAGATAAAGTCTACCTGATCGGAAAAGAATTGCTGTACCGCGTAAAAACAATCATGATCGCAATTTGAGCCTGGAAACATGACTACGCCAAATTTGATCATACCGCCGCCTCCTGCGCAGGTTTGATGGTAAGCCGGTAGGTTTCAATCACCGGGTTAACCAGCAGTTTCTTGCATATTTCGTGTGCCTGTTGTTCCGCGGCTTTTTCCGATGATGCCTGAACGGACACTTCCATAAATTTGCCCATGCGCACGTCGGACACGTTGTTGTAGCCCATATGGTGCAGGGCTTCCGTGACTGTGGTGCCTTGCGGGTCCAGTACACTTGGTTTGAGCGTTACAACAATAGTGACTTTGAAATCCATGTAATTCTCCTTGCACCTCGGCAGTGCGTTTATTCCATATTCAATTTTTTGAATGTGTCGTCTACATATTTGAAATGGTACTCTATATCAAAACAAGCTCTGATCTGGTCTGGCGTGACGTTTTTCAGAAGATCTGCATCAGCTAACAGAAAATCCATGAATTCCCCTCCTTCAGACCATACTTTCATAGCATTGCGCTGAACGATAAGATAGGCGTCTTCACGGGTAATGCCGTGCTGAACCAGCTCAAGCAGTATGCGCTGTGAGTAGATCAACCCCCGTGTCAGATTAAGGTTTTTCATCATATTTTCAGGATAAACCATCAGCCCTTCTATAACCGCCACGAATTTGTGAAGCATATAATACACAGCGTGAGTGGAATCAGGAATAATAACACGCTCGGCAGAAGAATGGGAAATATCGCGCTCGTGCCAGAGCGATACGTTTTCCAGCCCGACCATGGCGTTGGCGCGTACGATGCGTGCCATGCCGCAGATGCGTTCGCAGATAATCGGGTTGCGTTTATGCGGCATTGCGGATGACCCTTTTTGTCCTTTCGCGAAAGGTTCTTCCAGTTCACGGATTTCCGTATGCTGTAAGTTTCTGATTTCTTCTGCGTATTTTTCCAATGTTGACGCGAGGCAGGCTAGCACACTGAGATAATACGCGTGACGGTCACGCTGTATTATCTGTGTTGATAACGCCGCCGCTTTTAAACCGAGTTGTTTGCAGACATAATCCTCAACATAGGGATCAAGATGCGCATGGGTACCGACCGCGCCGGACAGTTTGCCTACCGCTATATCGTCGCGAGCCGCTTCAAGCCGGGTGATGTTACGGCAGAGTTCGTCTTTCATGAGCGCCAGTTTTAATCCCAGAGTAATCGGTTCAGCGTGCACGCCGTGTGAACGTCCGATCATAGGGGTGAACTTGTGTTCTTTTGCTCTTTCTATTACTTTTTTAACCAGTAATTGGGTCTTGTCAAGTATCAGTCCGCACGCTTTAACCATATGTACAGCAAGCGCTGTATCAAGAATGTCGGATGACGTTAATCCCATGTGGATATAGCGTGATGACGGCCCGACAAATTCGCTGACCGAAGTTAAGAACGCTATAACATCATGATGCGTTACGTTTTCTATCTCATTTATACGGTCGATATTGAAATTCGCTTTTTCCTGAATGGCTTTCAGGTCTTCAGCTGGTATTTTACCGAGTGTATGCAAGGCTTCGCATGCGGCGACTTCAATTTTCAGCCATGTTTCATACTTAGTTTGGTCAGACCAGATAGCCTCCATTTCAGGGAGGGTGTAACGTGGTATCATTCTGTATTCGCTCCATCTATTTTGTATTAATATGGTTATTCCATGAAAAAGAAGGGTATTGTATCACAATAGAGCCTTTGCGTCAACACATCTTAACCGCATTCGGAAAATAGTGGCGGTAATCGCTACTTCCTGCTATAAAAGAAGTTATTGTTTTTTGTCAGATACTGAAAACCGTAATTTCGGAACTTTAAGAATCGCTTTGAAAATTTCTTTTTTGCTTAGTTTGGAAGTGCCGTACGTACGGTCGATAAACTCGATTGGGATTTCCTGAAAAAGTGCTCCTGCCCGCCTGCAGTTATAAAGAATTTCCTCCAGAAACGAGTATCCGTTCGATGTTATGCCTGAAAGATTGATGTTTTCCAGAATTGACCGTCTATAACATCTGAATCCGCTGGTGCAGTCATTGACCGGAATATGAAGGAGAAGCCGTGAATAAATATTTGCGCCTCTGCTGAGGATACGCCGGTGTAATCCCCAGTTTTTTGTTTTCCCGCCGGGAATATACCTCGAACCGATAACGACATCAGCGCCGTTGAGTTTTTCCAGCATAACAGGGATGTAGCGCGGCAAATGTGAAAAGTCTGCGTCCATACTGATAAAAGTGGTGAATTGTTTCTGGTTAAGCCCCCATTGAAAACCGGCAACAAAGGCTGACCCGTACCCTCTTTCATTAGAGCGTTTAATCAGATGAACTGTGTCGGGATACTTTTTTCGGCATTGTGTTACGCATTCTGCGGTGCCGTCAGGCGAGTTGTCGTCAACCACCAGAATATGTATTCCTGCTTCAAGCGCGATAATATCGTCGATAAGGCGCGATATATTATCCGCTTCATTGTATGTCGCAATAATAACCAGAACTGAAGAAAGAAGATTTTTCGGCATAATAATCTGTCTCATTGCTTAGTGCGTGAATGTGTCTATGATACACCTTTTATCCGAGGTTTCAAGAATAAAGGGATGGCGAATGAAAGATGTTTATCTTATAAATAGGGACTAAACAACTTAAAATGTGAAAAAAGTATGTGGAAATAAAAGAAAAAGTCAAAAAATTTTATATTTTGTTTTTTGAAACGTAAAAGAGTGTTTTAGGTATGTGGGGAGTTATATGTATATACTTGTTTCGGCATTGTAGAAAATTCAATATGCAGATGGAGGCAACTATGAAAAAACACCAGTGTTGTATTCTATTTTTAATTTTGTTGTTAGCTGTAAATGCATGGGGTGTTGGTATCAGCAATATTGAGTTCTATCAGGCGGATTGGTATGACGGTGACGGGGTTTTACAGGTATCAAGCTCAAGTTGGGGACGAATGGACTTCGATCTGGATCCTGATGCATCCAGTATTTATTACCTGAACGTAGCGGCGGCCCAGTCTACCGCAAGCGCAAGTTGGATTGTGCAGAATATGCCGCTGTTCTCCGCGGATATCGGATCCGTGGCTGACAGATTGTCAGTGGATTTTGACATTAAGGAACTGGGAATCAGTGTCGGTGATGCTCTTGGTTCTATCAACATGACATATTCTATTTCTGCGAGTGTTTTGGCATCAATTCCGGTTGGCGGCGCTTCAGTATATTCTGTCAGCTCAATTGACTATCTGATGGCTGGGGGCACTAAAGGTGACAATAGTTTTGGTGATGTAGGATCTCCGGCAGGGCATAAGGCAACGGAAGAAGTTGCAAAAACCGATGTCATACAACATAAGAACGTGCCCGGTGTTCAGGAGGGAAACAAACGGTGTCTTGCAGGCGCTCTGGCACGAAGCATGGGCTGGCTGAATGTTGAATATAAAGCCGGCTCGGCAAAAACCGCTCAGGATTTTTATAACGACCTGCGGGCAAAAGATGTGGGGAGTCAGACAGGTGATGCCAAAGTTACCTCGTATGAAGATGACATCAAAGAGAAAGACAAACAACTCCAATCTTTGCATGTATCTGAAACAAAAATCGGGGATCTTGACAACAGGCTCGGCGCCATTGAAGGTGTAAAGGAAGACAGCACCACTGACCTGATCGAATGGCTCAAAAAAGAACTGAAGACAGAAGACGTTGAACTGGACTATGGACGCCACATTGTCACTATAACAGGCTTTTATAAACAAGGCGGCAAAACATTTGTGAAATTCAGGGATGACGAAAAGCAAGGAGATGACACCAAGGGTGATACAACCGAGAAAGAAGCTGAACTTTACAAAGAAATGGACAAATATTATTTCAGGGTTAAAGACAGCGGAAGCTCTTTTCAGGTTAAAGCGCTTATATCTGAATCTTTTATACCTGAACCGGCATCTATGATATTACTGGGGTTAGGACTTGTTATGGGGGCAGTAAAAGCTTTACTTCGTAAGCAGGGATAACTTCAGGACTACTTTTTAAACTTCCTCAGTTTACTATCCACCGGATTACAGTATCGGAAAGAGGTTAGTATCTATTTTCCGATACTGTAATCCTTCTGTGTTATTCAATAATATCGTTTTATGACGGACAAGCTGGAAAACGAGAGAATGGTATTTTTTGCCGTTCGCTATATAATAATTTACTTTTCAGCAGAAAGAGGTTTATAAATAAGAAACTGATCTTTTATTAGGAAATACAATGAAACCGAAAAATTTTATACCTCATATAATTCGTTCCTATATGCACAGGCGTCCGTTCCGTGTTGATATTCTTAGTGCGTTCGGGGTTATTCTGGTTGTTACTGTTACCAGTATTATATGGTACTCGAACATGAAGGGCTCTCAAGCCATCATGGAATTGATGGATAACATGATGAGCAGTGTTTCGAAAATCGTGATTGAACGGACTGAAAATTATCTTTTGCCTGCATCCCTTATGACATCGGTCATCGCGCAGGTTGCGGGGCCCGTCGATTTTAAACAAATTCTTGATCAGGATAAGCTTGAAGAATATATGATTCAGGTATTACGCGGATACCCTCAGTTATGCCGGTTTAATTTTGGCGACCAATACGGAAATTTTTTGATGGTTAAAGATTTTCCCGATGGAACGTTCGGAACGGAGATAATAAATCGGACAGATCCCGAGCCGTATCTGGTTTGGAAATATCGTAATGCTGATGGAAATATCATAAAAACGACAAAGTCTTCCACGTTTGATTATGACCCGAGGAGCAGGCCGTGGTATATCGGGGCTTCCGAGAACAAAGAACAGTATTGGACGGAAGTTTATCTTTTTCATTCTGACAAACGTCCCGGCATAAGCTCTTCTTATCCAGTGTTTGATAAAAATGGGAATGTTTTTGGGGTTTTTGCCATTGATATCGAACTTGACAAGATCCTTGAATTTTTGCAGGAGCACCCTATCAGCAGGTTTGGCACAGTATTCATCGTTGATGAACATGATCAGGTAGTTGCGTATCCTGACCTTTCGTTTCTGGTGACAAAAACCGAATCTGATTTTGCTCTTGTTGCCGTTGATGAGCTTGATGGCACCATTATAAAGGAAACGTTTATGGTTCACCGGCGCTCAGGGAAGAGTAAATTTTTCTTTAAATACGAAGGCACAGATTATGTCGGTTCCATTACACCATTTCCGGCTGAATTCGGGAATAATTGGCGCATTGGCATTCTTGTGGAAACAGATCTGTTTGTAGGCCCTCTTCATACAGCGGCGTACGTTGTATCCGCCATATCGTTTATTATTCTTATCATCGCGTTGCTTATTGCGTCGTTGATCTCTCGCAGTATTTCGCGTCCGATAATGATCTTAACGGAAGAAACCAAGAAAATTAAAAATCTGTATTTGGATGAGAAAATTAACCTGAAGTCGCATATTCTTGAAATTCAGCTCATTCGTGATGCTTTGAGTATCATGAAGACCAGCCTGCAGGCTTTCAACAAGTATGTGCCTTCCGCTCTTGTACGACAGCTGATAGAAACCGGGGAAGAAGCGCGCATCGGCGGGCAAAACAAGGAATTAACTATATTTTTCTCTGATATAGAAGGATTTACTTCTCTTTCCGAAACTGTGGACGCAGATACTTTGTTTATTCATATTTCCGAGTATTTTGAGGCATTGAGCAAGATTGTGACTGAACAGCGGGGCACGGTTGATAAATATATCGGTGACGCCATTATGGCTTTCTGGGGCGCACCTGTGCAGGATGACCAGCATGCGTATTTTGCCTGTAAAACAGCGTTGCTCTGTCACCGTAAAGTGCAGGAATTAAACAGGAAATGGAAACAGGAAGGGAAACCTCCGCTTCCCACTCGATTCGGTATCCATACCGGACAGACGGTTGTAGGAAATGTCGGATCAACAGAACGGATGAATTATTCTGTAATGGGAGATAGCGTTAACCTTGCAAGCAGGCTCGAACGAATAAATATTGTCTATGGAACACATATTATTGTGAGCGAAAATACCTATTTTCATGCACGGGATCAATTCATATTTAAAAAACTTGATTCTGTTAAAGTCAAAGGTAAAAGCAGTGAACTTATGGTTTATGAACTGGTGGCTGAAAAGGACGAAAATCTTGATCCCGCAATAGAAGCGTTCTGCAATGAATTTAACAATGCGGTCGACCTTTATTCGTCCCATAAGCTAAAAGATGCGTTTGCGCTGTTTAAAGTTTTGCATGACAGATATCCCGAAGACCAGTCTATTTCCTTTTTTATGAAGCGTTGTCAGACAGGTACGTTTTGATTCATAAATGTTGTTCATGACGGGCTATATTATGATTGACAAAGAAATTGTTTTACTGGACAATAGAGCCGACATTGATAATCCGCAACAGTGAATATCTGCTATGAAAAGAGATTCAAGCCATATAAGCAATGTGCCTTTTGGGGTTATATCTTTTTCTGCCGGAAAAGATATCGTTCAGGTTGACCCCAGCGTTCTGCATATGATCGGGTTTACCGATCATCCTTATTCCTGGTATGCGGGGAAAAAAACAACTGTTCTGACACCACTTACTTCAATTATTGACAATATAACCAGCCAGCTCACAAAGAACAGTTTTGTCAGGGCTGTGACTGATGTGATAACTCTTGCCGACGGAACTGTGAAAACCATCCATGCGGATGCTTATGTTGTTCAGGAAAAATCAGGGGCTTCCCGGACAATAAAAGCTTTATTTTTTGAAGCAGAAGACCAAAAAATGACCGAATCAGAATTGATTGAAGAAATTAATTCACTGAAGAAACTAAATTCTGAACTGGAACAATTTGTACGCTCAGTCTGCCACGATATCAAAGGGCCGTTATCCACAATTGAACAGTTTTCGCTATTGCTGGAAAAAGAAGCCGTGAGCGGCAATACAAAAGATTTGCCGTTTTATACTGACCGCATCAAACAGATTGCCAAACGTGTCAGAAGTTTTGTCGACAGTTTAAAAGGGTACTATTATATATCAAAAGAAAAACCGTCTTTTGTGAAAATTGAACTTAGTCAGGTGTGCCAGAAAGTGATGGAAAGTTTACAGCCTCTGATAAAAGAAACAGGAGCGAACATTGAAGTCAAGTCGCTCGATATCATCGAAACCGATTATTCCATGATTTCTCAGTTGTTTTACCACCTTATATCAAATGCGATAACCTATCGTGAAGATGGACAGCGGCCGGAGGTAAAGGTTTCCACTCAGGTATCTGGTGATAATCTTATCATTACAGTTGCTGATAAGGGCATTGGTTTTGAAGACAAATTTGCGTCACGCATTTTTGAACCGCTACAGCGGCTTCATCCCCGCGACCGTTATGACGGACATGGGCTTGGCCTCGCCATTTGCTCAAAGATAGTGGAAATTCATCACGGAAAAATTTCTACAGAGAGCCAGCCGGGGCAGGGATCACGGTTTATTGTGTCACTTCCGTTGAGCCAGAGCCGGACGGAGCAACCGGGACAGCCTTTTTTTTCTATATAGAGATACATAGAAAATTATTGCGCAGATCAGTAATATAATAGTCTGTTGTTCAGGAACACCTTCCGACCCTTCCGAAGGGGGCATTGTCTGCTGTATATTGTCTACTGTGGCTAGACTAATTCGAAATGAAAGAGTGGAATTGGGGTATTTCTGGGAATAAGGCCAGAACATTGTAGCTTTGCAGTGCAGGTCAAAACCATCCAGAAAATAGGCTGATGAAAGATGAAGTATATCGGATGTTTTGTTGTTTTGCGCTTCCACTGACTTATTTATGGATTCTCCATCAACTGATATATCATCTATTATGACACCCCTGCGGTTCTTGTCGGATTCTGCCTGAATAAAAATGTCGGTTACATCTCCAGTGACATAGTAAGTCAGTGTCTGGATACCGAAGGATAACGCAATATAATTCTGGTTTATATCAGTAACATATTGAAGGTGTAAGGATGTAGGTACTCCGTTTTTCCATGAATAATTTGTCTGCTGTCCGGAAGAGTTGGGGTAATCGAGAGATATATTAAACTGGTAGTTCTGTTTTTTCCCTGAGGCATTGCCTTCTGCCTCGGCAAGGACGATATACTCTTCGGACAAATCAGTATTCGGCGCGAGATATTCGCTCATGATGGTTGCGTTACAAACGTTCGGCGTGCAAATGAGATAAAAAACAGCTGAAATAATAAAAAGTTTCATATATTAAGCCTGATTGGGTTATAAGCTATACATTAAGGTAACTATCGGATTTCTATGGCTATACATTAATAATTCATGTTAAAATAGATTTTTTACTACCATCGCGAGCGCAATATGTGTCTCGGCACTTGCGTATTGCCGCGTTTACAGTATGATAGTGTTGACAAAAGCCTGTCTCTCTGCTTGAATGACAATGTTGGCAATATCACAACAGGAGGGCACTGCATGACCTTTGCCAATCGTGTAATCATTTTACTCATCGTTACTGCACTTCAGTCTCAATTTTTTTGTACCGCATACGCCAAAACGCTGGCATACTGGAATTTTGACCGGACTTTTCTGGATATGAGCGGCAACGGGCACGATTTGCGGGTTGCGGGGAATGTCTTTTTTAATGAAGACAACCCTTTTAAAGACAAGCATAAGGACAAAGAGCTGGACAACTGCATCATTATTCAGCCTGACAGCCATGTGTCTGTCGCTGATAATTTTATCGGACCGGGTAGAAATTTTACTTTTGAACTTTTTTTTAAGACTGATGCAGGACGGTCAGGCGTGCTTGCTTCAACGTATAGCCCTCCGGCAGTGGGTGTTTCATCTATTACTGGCGGCTGGCTTATGATGCTTCACGCCGACGGAAGGGTGTCTGTGTCTGTGTTCCTTTTTGATTTTGAAACACGGGTCGAACTTTATAGCGCGACAGGATATAATGATGGAAACTGGCACCATTGCGCCTTTACCATATCTGAATCGAATTATCTTAAGGCATACATTGATGGAGAACAGTTTGGGGAAGCGTTTACCTATGGAATCAGTTTTGCCCGCAATCCGATAACGATCGGCGGGTTTTATAATGACAATACAACATCGTTTAGCGGAAGTATTGACGAAGTACGTCTGTCAGAAGGTGTTCTTGACGCCGATAACCTTCTGGTTGAAACAGTTTCGCGTATTGCCGAACCGTGGACACTGGTATTACTCGCAATGACTATACTGCTCATCGTGAGCCGTATGATTGCCAGTGAAGGTTGTGTGTAACTTCATTTTTTGTAATATGTCATAGCTTCAGGAAGGTTTTCCTTCATCAGATCTATGCGAGTAGTTGACGCCGGGTGAGTAGATAAAAACTCCGGCACATTCGCGCCGCCTGCCTGAGCCATACGTTCCCAGAAACTGATTGCTTCTCTTGGATCGTAACCGGCTTTTGCCATAAGAATTAGTCCAATACGGTCTGCCTCTTTTTCATGAAGCCTGCTATAGGGCAAAATATATCCCAGCTGAGACCCCACGCCGTAAGCCATCATTATGATTTGCTGTGTCTGAGCAGGATTACTGGCTACTGCGCGTGAAAGTGTTTGCGCGCCAAGTTCGGTGATGAGCATCTGGCTGACGCGTTCGTTGCCATGGTTGGCTATGGCGTGTGCTATTTCATGCCCTACGATAACCGCAAGGCCTGTTTCGCTACGGGCTATGGGGAGTATACCGGTGTAGACCACTATTTTACCGCCGGGCATGCAGAACGCGTTTACTGTTGAATCTTCCTTAATAAGATTATATTCCCAGTCATAATATTGGAGTTCGTTTTCACGGCCTATTTCTTGCAGTAAGTCTTCTGTAGCGGCGCTCAGGCGTTTGCCGACTGTGTTAAGCATCGCGATAGAGGATTTGTCAGTTGACAGTTGAGACTCTTTTATAATTGAGTCGTATGACTGAAAACTGCTCGCCACAAGTTCCTGAGTTGGTACGAGTTTAACCTGTGTTCGCTGTGTCAGCGGCACGGTGGCGCATCCGCTGGCTAACAGTGTGACGGCTAGCAGGGCTGAAAAAATCATCCGGCTCAATACTACAGTCTGAACTCTCATTATACTGCTCCTCGGTTATCGTTAAATTTATTGCATGGTTTTAATTATATAGACTCGTAAACCAAAAATACATTCAAGTGAATACTATTTTATATTTGTCGTCCAACCTTAAAATTCGTAATGTTTATTTTGACATACTCGAGCGGCCTTGATTATAATTCTCACTCGTTTACAGTATGTCAGACCAAAAAAAAGAAAAGGGGATTATTGTAATGAAAAAAATTACAGCACTTGTATTGGGATTGCTTCTTTCCGTTTCATGCTATGCAGTTGATTATGGCACTATCAATGATGAAAGTATACAAGTATTTATCAAAGTTTTTCCTGAATACGTCGCGGCATTGAAACAGTATGAGAATGAGGGCGAGCAAGTTGAATCCATGGCTTTAGTAACCAAAGCGAAAGACGATATTGAAGCGATCCTGAGCAAATACGACATGACTTTTGAACAATTCACTGCTCTTCTGCAGAGGGTCAGCCTTGGTTTCGCAACAGCGATGATGCAGCAGAGCGGTGTGCAGGTCAGCCAGTTTTCTGATATGTACTCTGATGAGGAAATGGCTGTATTGACAAAATATATCGACCAGCTTCAGGAAATCATGCAGGAAGAAGAATATTAATACATTACGATTTCATATCCGTCATCAATATACCGGGACATTGCAGGGTGTCCCAACAATTCATCACACAATCTGAGGCCTTCGCGTTCAACTGCGGTCAATGAACCCGTCTTGGACGCGCAGGCCTTACATACACAGTCAATTACCCCAAGTTTCCGTGCTTTTGCGAACAGGTTGGCGAATGGTTTGTCAGGAATGGAAAATTCGTCAACCAGACAGGTCGCGGCTCCTTCGATCACTACTTTTACTGTATGGTGTTTTGTGTGCAAGTCAATGGCGTTAAGCAGTACATGCATAAAACATAAGGGTTGCCCGTTAAACGCGAAAAATGCTATTTTTCTGCTCATGATAGTGTACTCCTGCAAAAAGATGGTTAGATGATGATATATCTATCATAACCGCACTCCGTAAATATTCAATGAAGTATTCAGTGAAAAAATATTGATGAACTAAAAAACGGGATAAGTCCTACAAGGCATGATACATAAAAGAATGGCGGGGATGACGAGATTCGAACTCGCAACTTCTGCCGTGACAGGGCAGTGCTCTAACCGATTGAACTACACCCCCGCGCAAAATATCGTGATTTGTCAATAATCAAATGGGCGGTACAAGGATCGAACTTGTGACCCCATGCTTGTAAGGCATGTGCTCTCCCAGCTGAGCTAACCGCCCAAAAAAGATTCAGGAAAAATATCGCCATTATCCTAAAGAAACTTGATAGAGATGTCAACGAAAAATTTACGATACTCTTAAATAACTCATATTAAGCGAAGAAGGATTCCAGTTTCTGCAGAACATTTTCAGCTGTATCGCATACTGTATCGCATTCGGGTAATGACCGCAGAAACCGTTTTCCATAACTTTTTGTCAGTACCCGTTTATCCATAATAAAAACCGCGCCGTGATCTGTTTTGGTCCGTATCAGCCTGCCGAATCCCTGCCTGAACTTGACCACAGCAAGCGGGATGATGTAATCCATGAACGGATTGCCGCCGTTTTGCTTTATAAATTCAACACGAGCTTCAATTACCGGGTCAGTCGGCACGCGAAACGGCAGTCGGGTCAGAATAACGCACTGGAGGGCATTTCCCTTGACATCCACGCCTTCCCAGAAACTATTGGTGCCGAACAGGACAGACCGTTTATCCTGTCGGAACCGCTCAAGGAGTGCGTGGCGCGGTTCGTCGCCTTGCTTCATTATATATCGGTCGCGAATTTTTGCCCGCTTGATATAGTTATAGCACTGTTCCAGAAGAAAAAATGACGTGAATAACACGAATGTGCCGCCGGATGTCAGTTGTAGCGCTTTGGCGACATATTCAGCCAGAACCGGCGCGAATTGTTCTGAGTCCGGATCGCTTATATCTGTCGGGATACCCATGAAGACTTGTTGTTTATAATCAAACGGGGAGGTAATTACTGCTTTACGCAATCGTTCCTTGTCCATAAATCCCAGTCCAAGTCGTTGCTCAAGAAAATCAAAGTTCTCTTCTATTGTTAATGTCGCTGAAGTCATAATGATCGTAGGAAACCGGCAGATAACCGAATCATATATCTCATTCGCAACATTAACGGGCGCAGAATGAACAGTAAGCCGATGGTGTGAGCCGGTTTCGATCCAGCGTACGTCCGGAGATTCATCCTGCGACGAGAGGAGTATCCATTCCATGTTTACGATATGCCGTTCGAGTTTTGATGCGGCGGCGGTTATTTCCGTGAGTTCGTTGTGAAGTTTTGCATTGTGCACATTGGCGAACTCGGTTAATTCTTCTATAAGTAGTTTTACTTCTTTAAGATAGGTCTTGCATTCATGGCGCAGGTTATAAACCGGTTCCTTAACCAGTCGCTCCCAGTTGGACAGCGATTCTTTATCAGCGGGTATGCGCCATAGTGTTTCTCTCTGATCGGTGATTTTTGGTAATGCTCTGATAAAGTCATTCATGAACACGAATGCGTTTCTGATGGAGTCTTCCAGAGCGGCAACCCCGGGTATATATTCTGTCGTTATTCGGTTGATTATCAGATCAATAACATTCGCAGGCAGTGTCTTTTGCAGTTTTTTAATTAAGCTTACCCAGTAACCCTTTTCATTTTTTTTGCTTTTCTGATGATACAAGCGCCGGATAATTCTGATAAGGCCCCGCTGGCTGATCTGCAGGCCGAAATAGGAGGTAGCCACATCTTCAATGTGATGCGCTTCGTCGATTACAATGCGCTTATAGCGGGGGAGAATACCGGTGTCCATAGAAAACCCTGTTT
>QZJZ01000087.1 GCA_003599815.1 Candidatus Auribacter fodinae | reverse complement strand
AATAGGTGCGTAACGCCAAGGTTTCCAAACTAATGGAGGATTCTATGTTTACAAAAAAGTTCCTTGACAGGTAGCCTTTTCATAGGTGCCACAGCCCCTTTGGGGCTTCGCAATGACATTCTCGTGTGACTTTTTTATCGCTCGCAGGTTATTTTCTGCCCCATCTTGAATTGTCTTTCATAACATGTTATAATTGATTAACAATAATATAAGGGTCAATTCATGCAAAGACTTTTATTGTCCGTATTTCTCGTATTGTTCGGCGCTTCTTTCGCCCACGCGAGCGCGATAAGCAATACTGACCTATGGCAATACACCAACATCCAGACCATATCATCAAGCGGAGTTCATCCCTTGTCAGATGTGAGAGGCATTTTCGGCGGATCATTCGCACCCGTCGAACCTGTTCAGACAATCTTTCCTGACGACAAAGATAACGGATATAATCACTGGATACAATGGACGCTCTATTCCCCGTCTACGGTCACGGACATAAACCTTGTCATCGCCCATGACGGCGCACCTTTCAACATGAACCATCGCGGGATCTCTCACTTCAAGCTTGAAGCATACATCGGCAGTCAGTGGGTTACCGTATTCGATACGGACATCGAGCAGAAAACATACGGCAGTTACTATCCGGTATACGGCGGCAGTACGCATTATCCGGACTACAACTTTCTCGAGGTGGAAGCTTCGATCGCGCAAACCACCGCCCAGACATGGCGCGCGTCGTTTACGCAGTTCGGCGACATCAGCGTTGCCGCATCCGGGCCGCGAATTCTTGAGCTGGACGGTATCTATACCGCTCCGCCGCCAGTGGTTCCTGTGCCTGAACCGTCAACCATTATCCTCTGCCTGAGCGCACTGGTTTTGTGCGTAAAACGCCTGCGCAGGTAGTCCAGTCCATTCAGATATCAGAATTTTTATCTTATTCATGCTGAGAAATTTCAGATATTTTAACTTCAAATTTGACAATGCGCTTTTTACATGTTACATAATGTAATAACAAGGAAAACTTTTCGATAAAAAAAATACGGAGGAGAACATCACAATGAGCAAAAAATTGTTATTTTTATTCACATCACTCATCGCATTTTCAATGGTAATTGCTCCGGTCATCGCGCAGGAAGATGGCGGTGAGGGCGGTGAAGGAGGAGAGGGCGGCGACCTGCCCTATGAAAACACATTTTCAACCGATGGTACGGCATCGACTGCCAGTTACGAGTTCTATCAGGAAGCAGGCAGTACTCCGCAAATTTATTATAATTATACTGAAAACAAAATGGACTTGGTGAATTATAGCGAAGGCACGTATGATTCCGATTATCAGGTTCAATCCGTTAGTCGCGGGTTCATGCGTTTTGATACCAGCGAATTTTTATCAATGAACATCGTTTTTGATTCAGTAACCAAAATCACCATTCAGTCACAGGGATACTTATCCGTGTATGACGCGCCTGTTGCCGGATATGAAGTGTACGGACTGCCGGACGACTTTGAAGACGGCACAGAACATACTGCTGAAGAGTGGTTTATGGTACTCGATTCGGCTGAGAAGATCAAAGATGTGCCCTACACTCCGCTCTATGCGGAAGCCCCATCGCTGATCATAGTGCTTGAAGGCAATGAACTTGATTTTGTCAGAGACGATATACTCTCCGGCTCAATCGGATTTATGATAACGACTGATACTCTCGCCGGAAACGCCAACACAATCATCCAGTTTGGCGGCAGTTATGAGGCACATGGCCCGTACGACCCGATTCTCACTATCGAATTCGAGCCGAGTTCTGATGGCGGCGAAGGTGACGGCGAAGGCGATGGCGAGATCGGCGATCCGATAGCGATACCTGAACCGGCATCCGTACTGCTTCTTGCCGGCGCGGTTTCAGCGCTTGTAAGGCGTTTAAGCAAAAAAGCATAACTTGCGATAATAATTGATTTGTAGTAAGCGGAGATGTATCAAAGTTGATATATCTCCGCTTTTTTTGTGTGTGAAACAGATTATTTGATTATAACAATTGTTATGTCATTGCCTTCTTGCCCTACCTGTCTTTCGATAAACCGTGTCCGTTTTGATTTGCATTTACTTTACTTAAATATTACAATTACGTGAAAAACGGCGACGGCAAACCGAAACTCGACAAATTCGGTCGCCTTGTTGTCGACCACAATTTGCATAATCATAACGGCGAACTTCCCGATGGTATCGCCGAAGCGTTCATCGACTGGGCGAAGAAAAACTGAGCTTCTGGAAATAATACAATTTGTAGGGAACAGGCATGCCTGTTCCCTACAACGAAATCATGGAAAATTACCGCTTATTATTGGAGCGTTTAAATCTGCGGTTACAAAAAAATCCATTCGATGCAAAGCAATTTCATTTTTGGATGGCAAAAATCGTATTATGACAGGGTAATCCGAGACGAACAGGAACTGTTAAATATCAGGCAGTACATAATGAACAACCGCTAAAATCAGGCCTTTATAACAGCTCGCCTACTCAACGGGAAAATAAGTGGGGAAAAAACGCGCGCGGGACGGAGAAAATATACCCTGATGCGATTCCGTGATGCGGTGCCGGTATACATAAATCCTGATGACTGTCCCAAAAATGATGCGGTTCTCTGTCTCGAATTCGTTCCATGCCTCGCTGTGTTTCCAGCCCCGCGCGCAAATCAACTAAACTTTTATATCTTAAACTGAGCGATGATCGACTCCAGACCCTGCGTTTTCTGCGCAAGTTCCTTGGTGACGCCCACGCTGTTCTTAGCTCCCTGACTGTTCGTTTCAGAAATAGAGCTGATATGTTCTATGGACTTCATAATCTCGCCCGTTGACGTGGTCTGTTCCGTCATGGCGACATTAATCTCTTCAGCGATACGAGTCAGGTTGTTCATCGCCTCGGCTATCTCTTCAGTGCCGCGGCTCTGTTCTTCCATGGCATTGACTATGCCGTCGGTAATTTCACGAAGTCTTTCCATACCTTTGGAAACGTCCTCGATACCTAATTCCTGTTCGTCAGTCGAACGGTCAACGTCAACAGCAAGCTGGTTGATTTCCATGATCGAATCGATCATAGCGGTGATGATGGTATCCACGCTTTCAACCAGTTTCACTCCGGACTCAGCTTTCGAGTTCGCTTTGGTGATAAGATCAGCGATCTCTTTCGCCGCATGCCCGGACTGTTCCGCGAGCGCCCGCACTTCGTCAGCCACCACAGCAAACCCTCTGCCCGCTTCACCAGCGCGCGCGGCTTCGATAGCGGCGTTGAGCGCCAGCAGGTTGGTCTGCCCGGCTATACCGGTGATAACATCAATGATCTTGTTGATTTCGCCAGTGTTATCAGATATATCGCGCATACCGCGAACCGATTCCTTAACCGCCTTATTGCCTTCCAGCGCGCTGTTGTTTATGGTGTTCGACAGCTCGCTCACTTTGCGTGAATTAGCGGTAACATCCTTGATCGATTTGGCAAGTTGTCCGATTGCGGCGGTCGCTTCAGTAACGGAGCGTGCTTGTCCTTCCACGGACTTAAACACCTGCCCGACGTTTTTCGACATTTCCTCAACCGCGGCGGATGTCTGCGTAATGGCGGTAGTCTGCTCTTCTATATTTTTCAGTACGATTTCGGTATTGCTGAGAATCTCGTTTGTGGCGGATGACGTTTCCTGAGCGGTAGACGCGAGTTCTTCCGCTCCGGTAGCGATATCCTGCGCTGATGTGGTGATTTCAGAGGCGCTTCTGCCGACCTGATCCGATACGTTTTTCACTTCGGAAATAAGGTTTTTCAGGCTGTCGATCATATTATTGATATGGTGCGACAGGTCACCGATTTCGTCGTTGGCAGTAACGGAGGCATGAGCACTCAAATCGCCTTTAGCCACGCGTTCTACCACATCGCCCACTGTTTTGAGCGGCGACGTAATCAGGCGGGTTACTATAAAACCGCATGCCAGCGCTATAAGTATAGATATCACCGTGATTGTCGGCAGTGCGATGCTCGTCGCGTGCCGTGCGGCGGCAGACTGATCCAGAGCGGCGGCAACCTCATTGTTCAGAAGGTTCTGCAACTGTTCCATAGTCACTTTTACCGCTTCAACCTGTTCGGCAAGAGAAGCGATATCCGCTTCCTTCTTCTTGTCAATCTCGGTATATATCTCACGAATGTGATTACGCACCAGCGCGCACCGTTCGCCTATACGGTCAGTATACGACAACCCCAGTTTGGCTACCTGCAGTTTATCTTTAATCTCCGCTTTGGCATCAATCTTTTCCGGTGTTTTGAAAAACCGTTCGAGATTTTTCTCAATCTTTTCCTGCGATTCGGTTATAACCTCGTCATTGGTTTTGTATTCAGCTACCCAATTTCCCAGCATGGTTGTCCGGTAATCGGTGTTGCCGGAAAATTTTTTGCCGGCATTAGCCGCGGCTTTGAGCTCTTCATACCATACAGCAAGCTCATATTCCGCCTTATTGAGAAAATCGTCCAGTTTGTACGTGTCACCGTTCCATTGAACAGAATGGCTTGCATACTCGTTCTGATTCGAGATAAGAGACGATATAGTCCGGTTAAACGAATCTTTCTGAGAAAGCACACCCTGCGCGGCTCCGACAACATCGGCAGAACCTTTCGGAACAAGCACTTTGATATTACGCTGAGCGTAAACCTCCGCAGACCCTGTCTGCTTGAATTCAGCTGAATCCGATCCCAACTGGATCATAGCCAGCCACATTTCCCATTCGCCCAGTTCGCTCCACAGCCGCTGTTCCAGATCTTTCAGCCCGGTAAGCGCGGTTTTATATTGTTCCGCGGCGGTTTCCGCTTTGGCAAGAGAGACATTAGCACATACGGCCGCATACTGCTGAGGCGATTTTTCCAACCCGACAACATCCCCCGACCGGGCAATCTGACCGGACATAATAATGCCGACCACCCCGCTGACAGCGCCTATCAAGGCAACAGCCAAATAGCTGAAAATCAATTTTTTCCCGATTGAGAATCTCATTATCCTAACTCCTTCAAAACCATCTTACGCGCACTGATTACTCTTCATAAACAGCGTCACTAGGGAACTGCGCTTTAATGTCTGCCGCGGTCACATCGTACATACCGCATCCAACGACATACGTTTTGCCGCCATTTTCCGTTTTAACAACATATGAAATTTTTGGCGATTCTGAATCCTGACCCGGTTTCGGCCATGAATACGGAACCCAGCCGGAACCGTTATCTTCAGCCATCTCTGAAAATACGACAAATATGTACATCCCGTTCAGATCCTGAAAATCAGAAAGGCTTTTACCATCAAGATCCGGTTTTATAGGATGCATTAACATTACGGCGTCAGTGTCCTGAACCCATACATACCCTTGGCCGTCAGCGAAAATGAATTCACCTTCTTTGTTTTTCAGGTCAGCGAATGCCGCTTCGCCTTTTTCCGCGATCAATTTCGCCGCTTTGTCAGCAACATCCTTACAGCTCTGCGGCGTAAGATCCAGAGCCATTGATTTTCCCGCCAATGATAGACTTAAAACACATGTTAGCAATACTGCCAGTTTAAGGGCCTGTTTTTTCACTTTGGTTTCCTCCTCTTGTTGTGGACAGTGGTAATTTGCCCATAGTTCTCGCTTTTTATGAAAGCACAAAATAATATTTCACTTTACTAATATTCCAACATTATGTTTTATCGGTATATTTTTTCCACAATTTAATACTTTTTCTATAAATAATCGTTTTTTATACTTTTTTTCTATCTATTTCATTTTCTTAAACGATATTAAAAACTCTTTTAAAAACGGAATTATTCCATCATAAAAGCTGACACATTTCAAAATAAACAAGATATGATTGTGATCAAAATCATTGTTCACAATCAATTTTTGTAAAGCTATTTCCTATTATTAAAGGGTGCTATCAGCTGGATATGCCGTTACTTGATGATGCAACGGGTTTTAAAATTTTGGATATCGCACCAGCCGTCGACATGCTCGTTACCTTATCAACCGTGCAGTTCCTTGCCAGAATGTTACAGACTATCAGGCAGGCACATTCAGCGAATTTATCCTTTACTTTATTTGCGGGATATTTTACTGTGATGAATGATGAGCATTATTAAACTGATCTCGCCATTATCTTCTTAATAATCGTGTCATCAACCACCCGCTAACGACCGTACGTACAAAAGAAGGAGTTGTGTATATGCGTTGTAAAGCCATATTACTGGTTATCACGTTATTCGCGATAATCAACTGGAAAGGAAACGTCGCTCTGGCGCAAACCGACAACGAAGGAGAACCACTGATGATTGAAAAAGGCAATGTGGTTAAAGTGGATTATACTCTCACCGTCGACGGAGAGGTAATTGATTCATCAAAAGGAAATGACCCTCTTGAAGTTACCGTAGGAAGCGGGCAGGTTATAACCGGCTTTGACAATGCCCTTATCGGAATGAAACTCAATGAGAAAAAATCCGTTCAGATTGCGCCGGAAGAAGCATACGGGCCTGTCAATGACCAGGCGTTTACCGATGTACCGAAAGATATGCTCCCTCCGCACATCACGCCTGAAGTCGGCATGCTGTTGTCTGTCGGGTCACCGGACGGGCGCAGTCAGCAGGCACGCATATCTGAAATAAAGGAAGATGTGATCGTCCTCGATTTCAACCATCCTCTGGCAGGCAAAGCGCTGAATTTTGATATTGAAGTTGTGGAAATAGAGAAATAACCGCTTGTTACGGCATTACAATACAAAAGAGGCGGACTTTTAACACAAAACCGCCTCTTTTTTTATTGCAATAAGATCTCTTGCCGGAGATTATTTTGCGAGCATGTATTGATTCATCCATCTATTTATATATGTACCACATATATGACTGCCTGTCAAATTACCGTGACGAATTCATCACGACAGCTCACTTTTAAAATATCGTTTTAATATTGGTATTATCGCATTAAAACAATATATTATGGGAGTGCTGAAAAAGATTCTAAGTTCCTCTTTTAATATGTCATCACGAGGAGCGTTAGCGACGTGGTTATCTCAAAATGAATAGAGCGGAGATTGCCACAGCCCCTTTGGGGCTTCGCAATGACATTCTCTTGTGACTTTTTCATCGCTCTCATTCTATAAAGAATTTCCTTTTTTTGCCATGCAAAGCGGCAGATTTCAGCATGCACATCCTTTAGTCTTGACACATATATGTTTTCTGGTATAATTCTGCCTTGTTTAATCTGCTTCAAAACAATAACTTAACTACACAATTCAAACTTTTGGCATTAAAGCAAGGAGGACTTATGAAAAACCTGGTTATTGCTGTTTCTGTCATAATATGTGCCGCAAGCCTGTTAAGCGGATGCGCAAGCAAAACAGGATCTTGTGCTTCCAACACAACAGAGGGCGCCGCCTACGCCGCCACGGGCGCCGCTTCGATGAACGCATCTGAAACGCACAAAACAATATCATATAACCGTATGCCGTCATTGAAACCATATTCCAGCCGCTAATCAATACGGCCGCACATTTGAAAGGCACAGGGTGATTACACTCTGTGCCTTTTTTTATAACCCCTTAAGTACCAAAAACACATCTCCTCTCGCCAAATATGTATTCCCTTTTTCTAAAGATAATGCGCGCTGTTCCGATAACAATAGCATCTTCAACTAATTTTAATCTTAACTACCTCAAGGAGAAATCTGATGTTAAGAAATTTAACGATTAAAACCCGTATTGTGCTCATTGTATCGGTTCTGATTATTTTTTCCGTTTTGTATGCCGTTGCCAGTTTCCAGAAAATCGGCACTGTAAAGGAAATATCTTTGTCACAAACAGAACAGGTTATGGAAAAAATGATCGGAGACAAGCTCAAAACCGCAGTGCATACTGTCGCCGTCGAATCGGGTAATGCGCTGGCCGGTATAACCGGCAGAGAAGCGCAGATAGCAAAACTGCATGAACTGCTCGATAATATCAGGTTTGAGGATGATAAGTCCGGCTACTATTTTGTGTACGAAGGCACCTATTGCGTTGTACTCCCGATCAAAAAGGAATCCGAGAACAAAGACCTCGCCGATATCAAAGACGCTAACGGCGTCTATTTCGTGAAAGAACTGAACAAACTCGCGCATAACGGAGGAGGAACATTGATATACCTGTTTAAAAAACCGGATAAGGGCATACAGCCGAAAATGAGTTATGTCGAAATGATTCCCGGAACCAATTTCTGGGTCGGAACCGGTCAGTATATTGACAATATCGAAGACGCGAAAGCCGCCCTCAAGGAAACCATCAATACCAGAGTCAGCAAAGCGCTTCACATTATGATGCTGGTATTCGGATTACTGTTTCTCACCGTTATTCTGCCAAGCACATTCTTCATTATAAAAAGTATTGTGTCGCCGCTTCGATCCACGCAGGTTGCCGCAAATGAAATAGCGGCCGGAAACCTTTCCGTTGAGATGAATGTTGAGGGGCGCGATGAGGTCTCATCACTCCAAAACGCCATTAAAACCATGGTTGAGAACCTGAAAGAAAACTTATTCCGTGTAGAGCAGAAAACCCGTGAAGCGGAAGAACAGGCGCACCATGCTCAGGAAATGGCGGAAGAAGCACATCAGGCTAAACTGGAAGCGGAAAACGCCCGCAGGGAAGGAATGCTTCTCGCCGCGGACAAACTGGAAGAAGTCGTTGACAGCTTATCACAAACATCCAGCGACCTGTTACACAAGGCAGATACCATCGCTCAGAATTCCGAACACCAAAAAACAAAGATTACGGAAACAGCCTCCGCTATGGATGAAATGACCGCAACCATTCTGGAAATAGCGAAAAACGCTTCGGAAGCGGCTGAAATCGCAAACCAGTCGCTGGGCAAAGCACACGAAGGGGAAAAAGGTGTACGCTCTTCGGTAGAATCCATCCAGAAAATGCTCAGTTTGGCGGAAACGCTGAAAAACAATATGAACAAACTGAATCAACAAGCAACAAAAATCGGGGAAATCAACACCATTATCACCGATATTTCCGCGCAAACCAACCTGCTGGCTCTCAACGCCGCCATCGAAGCCGCACGTGCCGGAGAAGCAGGACGGGGGTTCGCGGTTGTGGCTGATGAAGTGCGCAAACTCGCGGAAAACTCCATGTCCGCAACAACTGAAGTGGCAAGCAATATATCCGCCATTCAGGAACTTGCTCAAACCAATACCGAAGAAGTCGAAGAAGCGGTCAAAGCGATGTACCAATCCACGGAACTCGCGAATAAATCAGGCGTCATGATTCAGGAAATAGTCGCATTCACACAGAAAGTCACGGATCAGATAGCGAGCATAGCCACGTCGGCGGAAGAACAGTCCGTCACTTCAAAAGAAATCAACAACACTATCGAACTGGTTAATCAGGCGGCTATTGATATAGCGACCGAAGCATCGGAAACGAACGCGGCTGTCACCAGCCTCTCGAAACAGGCGTCTGACGTTCAGGACATCATCTGTAATTTCAAGAGCGTATAATATATATAGTATCTTCCTATATAGAATATCTCAAACGGCCTGTTGCCCGACAGCAGGCCGTTTTTTATTTTTGCCGTTCAATTCGAATATTCATCACTAAACAAGTCATATGTATCATATCAATCGGTAAAAATTTTTCTTCAGACATCAATTATACAATTTACATAATACAATCAAACTAATTATACTATTAAAGACAGTTGTTTCACCCCTAATGTAAAGGCCGCTATAATGGATACAGCAACTTCAACAGCATTACTGCTTGGCGGATCATACGCGTCCGGAGTCAACCTGTACCTGACAGCCGCAGGGCTGGGTATCGCTCACCGGCTGGAATGGCTTCAGCTTCCCGGAGAACTGGAAACCCTTGCCAACCCGCTTATTATCGGTATCGCGGTATTAATGTATATTGTAGAGTTTTTCGCTGACAAAATACCGTACGTCGATTCAGGCTGGGACACCATTCACACCCTGATCCGCCCGCTGGGCGGCGCGGCGCTTGGGTATATGGCGTTGTCCGATGCAGGCCCGGTTCTGCAATATCCGGTTTCACTATTAACCGGAGCAATCGCGCTGGAATCGCACCTCACAAAAGCAACCGCCCGGCTCGCGATCAACACATCGCCTGAACCGGTCACCAACTCCGTAGCCAGCGTAAGCGAGGATGTCGGCGTCTTAGGCGCTTTGTACCTGATAATCAAGCACCCGGTGGTTATCGCGATTGTTTCTATTATTCTGGTTATATTCTCCATATGGTTTCTTATAAAAATGTCACAGCTCGTCAAAAAAATATTCAGCCGCTCAAAACCTACTCCATCAGAGAATATGCAAACTGTAAACTCAACAAAAAAATAAGGAGCACCACTATCATGAATGGCATTATAGCGCTAATTGTTCTGGTCCTTGATATCCTTGCTATTATTGATTGTATTAAAAGCGGCATGGATACCGGCAAAAAAGTTCTCTGGATACTTCTGATCCTGATTTTACCGGTTGTCGGGCTGATTCTGTATTACCTGCTCGGCAAGAAAAAAGCCTGATCGGTCTCATTCAAAGCGGGACATGAATCGTACATTGATACATTTCCCGCTTTTTTATTCCCTTTCACCGCCAATGATGATGGATGTCTCGCGCAAATGTCAGATCATATGCGGTTTTACCGTGTTGCGTATTATGGTTAAAGCACTCTACAGAGCCTGATTACTCCATCTTTTCAGATACATTCCTTTTTTCATAAAAAATTTAGCCTGCGTTCAAAAAAATCACAATTCGAGACACTAATCGCTAAATTTCCTTCACCGGATGCCGATTAAACATATAACTGATAAATTAAACCTCAATATGGAGATGATACATATGAGCAGTGGGCGTCCTCCGATATTCAGACGTAATTATCTTGTAAACAAACCCCTGCAGCTTCGGATAACCCTGGCAATGGTTATTGAGGTTGCCTTAATAACAGCGTCATTGAGCCTTATTCTCATTCATATTAACCAGTACTATATCGGGCTTATAACCTACTTTGTCGGCCCGGCAGAAGCGGAACAAATCGCGCTATCAGATATAAATAAAGGTATCTGGATGTTTTTGTTCGGCGGCGTGGCTCTTTCAAGTATCGTTTTCGGGCTGATAGGCGTATTTATCAGCCATAAAGTCGCGGGCCCGTTGTACCGCCTGAAAAAAGCAATGGGATATGTCCGTAACGGCGAGTATTCACGTGAAATACGTTTCCGTAAAGGCGATGAACTTCATGACATGGCAGTTTCATTTAACGAAATGTCAATGTCTCTTGAAGTGCGCAAGGAAGTCGATATGCTTTACATTGAAAAAATGGAAGCTCTGGTTCAGCAGATACTCAGCGCTCCCGCGGATTCCAAGGTTGCCGGGTTATCCGCCAAACTGACTGGGCTCCAGCAGGCGATCGCTGACCTGAAAGAAAACAAACAGTTTATTTATAGTGAACCTCTCGAACCTTGGCACGAAAAAAAGGTTCACAAACACCTGAAAGAACAGCAG
The DNA here is from genome assembly GCA_003599815.1 of Candidatus Auribacter fodinae. Classification (GTDB taxonomy): domain Bacteria; phylum Auribacterota; class Auribacteria; order Auribacterales; family Auribacteraceae; genus Auribacter; species Auribacter fodinae. The sequence goes on along the minus strand of QZJZ01000087.1, from coordinate 31,201 downwards.
AAACAGACTGTATCCGCTCAATAAGGTTCACCTTCACCCGGATACTGAGCGCTGAACCCTTCATCATCGGTATCTACGCTAATTAGAGCGGCGCTGACATACCGTGCTATATACGCGTCCAGATACAGGTACCCGGAAAAATGGTTTATACCCGCGGCACGGTCATAATCCGTATAACTGGTGCGTTCAGGTTCATCCTGCAATAAAATACCATCCAATACCACTTCGTCAACAAGTACCCTGCGTGAATCGAAAAACTGTATGCGGGCTGATATAATCTGAGGCCTGCCGGTATAATTGCGCATTTTCAATTCCCAGTACAAACGGTGCCAGTACTTTTTGCGATTAACCTCACGTATGGAAAACGATACTATCTCATATTCCGCGTCCGGGGCAGGCGGTTCCTGCTGGCCAGATAGAGCGGCATCATTATCGGCTGGAAGTTCAGGCACAGGTTCCTGCTGGCGTAACGCCTCTTTGCGGCTTTGTTCAAGCGCTTCTTTCTGCGCCTCTATCATGATTCGGTCATGATTTTCCTCAATCGCAAGGCGTTCGGAATCTGAAGAACGGATCGCCTCGCGGATATCCGCCTTATCCAGCGTGAGGCTTCCGGTAGGCACTTCTATGGTAATGGAGGTTTCTGTCTGCCCGACGATCAATCCCTCAATGGTGTTGCCGTTCTGCAAAACGATTATATCAGCGTAACATGTTGCCGATAAGAGAATCACAGATATCAGGCACGAAATAATCTGTTGTCTCATGCTGTCATCTCCTGAAAAAAGCCATCCCCCTGCATCATTGGATTGCGAAAAAGTCTCTAAGTTTCTCTTTTACGATGTCATCATGAGGAGCAATATCAACGTGGTTATCTCATTGATGGAAAAGAGTAGATGTCCACAGTCTCTACGAGGCTTAGCAATGACATTCTTTGGCGACTTTTTCGGCCTACCAAGATATAATCACCTTTTAGACGCCAATATTACATAAAAATTTTCATTTCAGGGAAATAAGGGTATCAGGAACGGCCCTGATCGTTATTGATGAGCTCTGTGCTCGGCTGAAGCATACCCACAGCATGAAACGATATGCCCTGCTCTTTTAAGGTATCCAGCAAGGAAAAAAAGCGGTATTTCTGGTTCCAGAACGACGCGCCATCCACCACATGGCTGTCTATTTTCACTACCCGCCCCGCGGGAAGACGGTTCTGTATTTCCTGTGCAACAACATCGGCAGGAAGAAAAGTATCGTACGCGAAAATCAGCAGTTTTTTACGAGTTCCGCCGTCGGATTTTCTCATGACAGACTCTATCACCATAAACCCGTCCTGATATGCGTTCACTCCATCGGCACAAACAGCCTGTGAGGATTCGACCATACCGGGAATATCAGCCTTTACGACCATGGTGCCGGAACTGTTTTCGTCTTCTACCTGAACAAGCAGTAACGCCAGCGGCATCAGCCTGACCGCGATGGGCAGTAATTTCCCCAGTATAACCACTGTACCGCCTACAATATAGACAGGAAGCATGAATATCTGGCATCCGGAAAGAACTGTGACGTTCACCAGCAAAATAACTACTATAAACCACCGTTTGATTGATTTCATAGTCTCCACGTAGAGCAATTATGGTACCAACTCTGTTTTTTCAGCGTCGGATATTCGAGGACTGTAAACAATTAGATAAATACTACCCTAAAAATATTCACAGGTATATCTTAATTTCTCATAAGCCTTGACTCTGCGCCTGCTTTTTGCCATTATATCGCCTGTGATAAACATTTAGCGATGAGGAGAGCATATGAAACGAATTCTTATTACCGGCGGCGCCGGATTCATCGGTTCGCATTTAAGTGAAAAGCTGCTGGAACAAGGGAATGAAGTGATCTGTCTGGATAACTTTTTTACCGGACGGAAAGCCAACATTCGCCACCTGCTCTCCAACCCGGAATTTGAATTCATACGTCATGACATAACCGAACCGATTTTTCTTGAAGTCGACCAGATATATAACCTCGCGTGCCCTGCGTCACCCATTCATTACCAGTACAATCCGGTAAAAACCGTCAAGACAAGCGTCATGGGCGCAATCAACATGCTGGGACTGGCAAAACGTATCAGAGTACCTATTCTGCAGGCGTCCACATCGGAAATTTACGGAGACCCGCTTGTCCATCCCCAGACAGAATCATATTGGGGAAATGTGAACTGCCTTGGCCCGCGCAGTTGCTACGATGAAGGCAAACGAGTCGCCGAGACACTGTTTTACAATTATCACCAGCAAAACAAAGTTGATATCAAAATTGTACGCATATTCAACACCTACGGGCCACGGATGCTGGAAAATGACGGGCGGGTAGTCAGCAACTTCATTGTTCAGGCACTGCGGAACGAAAATATCACTGTGTACGGTCAAGGGTCGCAGACCCGTTCATTCTGTTTCATTACAGACCTGCTTGACGCCCTGATAAAAATGATGAACAGCGGCGATTTTCACGGCCCGGTCAATCTTGGAAACCCCGGGGAATTCACCATCCTTGAACTTGCCGAAAAAGTATTGAAACTGACCGGTTCAAGTTCAAAAATCATTTTCAAACCCTTACCGAAAGACGATCCGACCCAGCGCCAGCCTGACATTTCACTCGCAAAAGAGAAACTGGGCTGGAAACCGGTAATATCTCTTGAAGAAGGCCTCCAGTATACGATAGAGTATTTTCGCAAGACGATAAAAAAATAAGCACTATCCATTACAAGGAGGATCGCCATGAGAACATGGATCGTTCCATGCATGCTGTTAGCCGTATCCCTGTGTGTAACAGGATGCGCGGCAAAAAAGCCTGAATTTATATACGGTACTTATGAATATCAGCCTTTAGGGTTCAGCCTGCGCATTCCCGACGAATGGCGAGCAGAATTAATTGATGAAGAAGAACCAACCCCGCGCCACGCGTCATTGAAAATAACAGACCCTGACAACGAGGCGGTGATTCTCTTCACTGCCACCCGAACGGAAATGAGTCCCAAACAAGCGGCCTTCATGGATATTGAACAGTACCGAGCCGATTCCCGCAAGCGCCTTATCCCGATCATACAGGAACCATGGGAAACCGGCGGGCTTAAAGGTTATTTTGTGGAAAATACCCTTGAGTGCATGGACATGTCGCTTTTTCAACGGCGGGTTTATATAGATAACTATCCAGTACTCTATGTCGTCATATTACAGGCGCCTGAAAAGGAGCTGGCAGAAATCTACATGCCGTACTTTGACGAAATTATTGATTCTCTTGAGCTGAGTTTAGTTAAGGAATAGCGGTAAGATTATTTTTTGCGCCGTTTGAGCGAGTACGTCTGGTACGACAGGTCGGCATCCTGTTTCCAGTAACCGTGGTCCCAGCCTTTGCGGTACGCACGGTCAAATATTGCGTCAATTACCAGTTCCAGTTCAGATACGATTTGTTCCGGCAGGTTACGCAGGACGCCGATTCGCATCCTGCGTAACTCCGAACGTGTTTCCGAGTCCATACGCATGTCTCCTTATTTTTTTGTTGGTTATTGCACCTGTCATAACAGGATATAAGATCCGCACCCCGCCTCATACGGTACAGGCAAGAGCCGCAGGGATACGCAGTGAACAGTATACCTGCCAGATACGCCGTGCCTGCCGCTCGGTGTGGCGCGATATATAGGATGCGGCGTCCGCCTGCACAAAAATCCGCCTCATGTCATCATTCAGCAATGCATTATACAACTGAGGCATCAGGCAGTTTGTTTCATGTACTTCATTGCTCAGGTCATAATGCGACGCGCTATTGTTCAGGCAGTCTATCCACAACGACGGAGCAACGCCATTGAGGCGGGAGCGATACAGCAGGAACGGAATATCAAAAACCGTTCCGTGAACAGTTACGACGCGCTCGAACATGTCGAGTTCATCCCAGATCTGGCTGATCAGCTCCGCTTCCGTTTCACCGCTCAATATCACGGTATACTTACTGCACGATAACGCCGCCATCCCGATTCGCATTTTGCGCCAGTTTACGCAGGGCTTACTGCTGGAGCCGGATGATACAGGCATGATATACAATGAACAGGCATCATTAATCTCGAACACAGGACAATCTCCTTTTTTTATTGCTTCGATTTTTTGTTAGGTCAGACCGGAGCACCCCGCGCCGGGGTGCCCCCTCCGGATACCCGGAATGACTCTGGGGATGGATCATTCCGGGATGGCTGGCGGGACGGGGACGCTTAGCCCCGCGACAGAAAGTAAGGGTCTCAGCAATACAGCTGAGAACAACCACCGCGTTGTGAAAAGAGCAGGACAGCTCGTCTTGCAGTGAGGATGGTACAACTATCTTTTTGCGCAGGAGATAATGGCTGAAAAACTGAACTGTGCCGCGCAACTGGGTATGCCGTTCCGTCATGGTTTGCCAGAACGCCTCATCACCGGTATTCAGCCCCATATGCTCCCGCATATGAGCGGCAAGCTTTTCTATTCTGCCTAATTCCTCATAAATATCCGTCAGGCTTGAATCATCCATGCCGGCCCGTTCACTGTTTATACGGAATATGATCTCCGATAAAACAGTATGAACCTCATGAAGAACCTCTTTTATACTTCCATTCTTCTGCTCGGAAATATCATCGCTTTTACACGAGGAGAGAACGGAAGTTAATGACGCTTTATCCTGCGCATTCATAACCGCATTATGTAGAGTATTGTATACTATGGTGTCACCGGAACAGGCGACAGCGACTATGCGGCCGAGCAGGCGGGAAGAACAGCCGCGCATATGCGCGGCACCGATCGCCAAGGCCGCCTTATGCTGAAGATGCGGAGGCAATCCGGCAAGGCGCGACGCGGGAGTCATCTTCAACACCCCTTGTTCAACCAGCCGTTTAACAGATGCATGGCCATGGCAATACACGTGTTTTGCGAAACGATATCCGTTTGCCGAAGCAAACCCGAACTGCCGGGCGATAATGTCTTCACTGCGCCCGAACTCCCCATTTGACGCCCGCTTGCCAGACAACACACGTTTCTTTGCACATTCCTTCGCGTCCGGTTCCGCTTTTAACGCCTGTTCAACACACTGCCATACCGTCACAGCACACGGCTCCGTATCGCGAATACCGCGGTTTTTTCTGTAATAGGTTTCTTCTTGTTCCGGTAAAAAATTAATCATACCTTGGGGTCTTGTTCCGTTACTGTTAGCGAGATCAGGCATAACGCCGACCACAGTCCCTGAACTCATGTTATTCGCCTCATTCATCGTCATACGCCTCTCTGTCTTGTCCGCCAGATATCTAAACATGCACACTGAAAACCGGTGCCGCCTTCATTAGTAACCGGATGGATGAACCGCCGGAATCACTGGTAAACATATCCATTCAAAACACGTCGTTCCGACTATTCGAAAGCAAATATAGCACAACATGTAATTATTGTTCAACAATATTTCTACTTATTATGCGTATTTTTTTACTCTATACAACATATTGGGTCGTTTTAAAAAAGCATAATACCATTCATTCTGTGATTCCAGTATCTGATTCAATATATGTGTTTTTTCTTCAATTCTGTTCCATCCAGATCAGCTCCAGTATATTTTTTGAACATTTCATCAATCTTTGTTACAATGGGGACTGCCTGCCGGACAATACGCAATATATGTCTTATTGCTAACAGGTTGTGTTTTTTATACAAGTTGTTGGCTGACTAATGGATAAGACATCAGGGAATATACTTGATTCGTGCATTAAAGGAAATTCTATGAAAGATATGAACGTATTTTCGTCAAATATCGTTTTTTTGCGAAATTACTGCGGGTTGAACCAGTCAAGCCTGGCAAAACTGGTGCGTGAGAAGGATTGCCGTGTCTCAATCCATCCCAGCACGATCAGCGCATGGGAGCGCGGGCTGACGCGCAAACCTTCCTGCCGTACAATAGCCGCACTTGCGCGCGCATTTAATGATTTCTTCCCTTTTCCGATTAATAAGCAAACGCTTACAAACGAAAATATCGAATTAAAACTGCAGGAAACCGCTAAAAGCAATATCAGCGGAGAAGAACGGCTGAAACGTTTGGAAAGCCGGATAGATGATCTTGAAGCATATTTTAAATACTGCTTGTGCAGACTGGAAATAGCCGAAAAAAAAGCGGCGGACAAGAATGGTTCAATGGGGCATAATACTCTTTCTTATCAGGACTTTACGGAAATACTGAAACAATTCGGCGTCACCTGCCAGCGCGGCGTTTTTAAATCCTTTGACGACACTGACGTAAGCGAGGCGGTCGGACAGTTGATGCCTCCTCATCTGAAAGAATACGCGCCCCCGGGACCCCTGAATCGGGAATACAAGGGGTTAAGCTTATCTGGATAGCGCTTCCTCTATCTGCTTGCGCAGTTCCTGCGCTTTCTGAATGGCGGGGTCTATTACCAGAGCGTTGTCACACAGCCGTTGCGCTTTGAGATAATCTTTTTGCGCGTAATGGCATGCGGCAAGATTTACCATGACAGCCGTATTGTCGGGTTCAATATACAGCGCTTTTTCATAGCACTGTATCGCTCGTTCCACATTGTTCAGCTGAAGATATGCCATACCCATATTGAACAGCACAGACACATTGGACGGGTTGAGGTCGAGCAGTCTGTTATATTCAATAATCGCCTTTTTCGCTTTTCCGGAATGCCTATATGCAGACGCGAGATTAATGTTCACTTCATACGATTCGGGATTGATTTCCCGAGCGGCGAGAAACATCTCCTCAGCCTGTATGAAATTTTCCAAGTTGTAATAGATAACGCCCATCTGGAAATATGCTTCCCAGAACTGGGGATTCAGCTTCGCCGCTGTGGTCAGCTCGCGTATTGCGTCGTCTGGGCGCTGAAGCCCCTGATAAGCAACGCCCAGCTGAAAATGAAGGTTGCTGTCATTATCGTTATCAGCGGCAAGCGGCTCAAGCAGTTCGGCCGCCCGGGCATATTTTTTGTCGGAAAGAAGGAAGAGGGCTTCTTTTTTCAGCCATATTTTATTCTGAGCGGCGACAATGTCCTCATCCCGTTCAAAAGCGCCTTTCAAGGGTATAAAGGTCTGAAGGCTGTCAAGGATGTCCTGATGGTATTTCTCATATATGAACACTGATGCGGTATACGTTATATCAAGACATAACGTTCCGTACGGGTACCCCAGAATAATTTTGGTTTTAGTGTCATTCATGAACACATTTGCAGTAATGCATTCCGTACCGGCGACGTTCATGGTTTCCAACGGTGATACGATCGCGCCCGTTTCTTTTCTGAGAAGAGAAAGGCGGTTCTCCAGAAACTTTTTCAGTGACCGGACAGGACGGGGATTATCAACCTGATAGCAGATAATAACCAGCGCCGCTTCATTGCCTGTATCAGGGTCAACATGAGTAAAGGCTACCTTGCTCCGGGGATCATCGGGAAATTCTTTGCGTCCTTCCCACTCCAGTGGCGGAATAAACGAAAAATACCGGTTTTTGTCCGTATAAAACTGGGGAAATCGTGTACTTTGCGCCATCGCGCATTGCTCCAATCCTGTTCCGATAATCATCATCAGCAGTGTATATACCAGTAACTGTATCATCTTTCTCATAGCACCCTCAATAGTTAGTTATTTCTTTATTTCGGTAAATAACTATGTGCTTTTAACCATTTTGTTATATCAGGATACACTTCCTTGTACGCGTATTTGCCCAATATCAAATCGTTATGCCCGTAATCCTCTCTATGTCCGTTGGCAGTACCGAACATCATGAATGTTTTGTCCTCAGACCCGACCGTTTCATAGACATACCGTACGCTCTCCGGCGGAGCGAGGTTATCCGCCTTGCCGCAGGACAGCAGAAGAGGAATGGATATTTTCCGGATCTCTTCCGTATAATTAAAACTTTTGTCATAGGACATAAACTGACCGCTCCTGACCATGGACAGAACCTGATCCAGCACACCGGCAGGGATATCTTCCACCACATGAGTAAGAACCGTTGATACGATATTCGGTTCCACATTGTGTTTGTTCCAGAGCAAGACTTCATCAGGAGTAATGACAAACCGATGAAACGGGGCGATGCTGGTAGCGCCTGTACGGGTATTGACTATCAGAAACGCTTTAAATAATGTTTTATTCTGTACGAATGCCTGAAGAATCCTGTTAGGCGGCTGAGGGATAATCAGCGGTGAACCGATCGTGGCAACGGCCTGCACCTTATCGTCTCCGAAACGGGACAAATACCCCATCATAATCATGCCGCCAAGGCTGTGCCCAACCCACAACACTTTCGGTTTTCCGGTTTCAGCAACGACATAGTTCAACGCGGCAGGGATATCATATAAAATATAGTCATCCACTTTCCAGTTGATGCGTGAGGGCAGGAAAGAAGCACTGCGGTATTCCCGATCGCGTGTACGCACCAGATTTTTCAGGATGGTAACGCCCGGTTTAGTGCTTGCGCCTGAACCGCGCAACGATACAAGCCATACATCGAACCCCTGATTGGCGAGGTAACGGGCAAAATCTATTTTATCGGCGATTGTCCAGAATTTGGAATTATAGCCGAGCCCATGGCAAAGAATAACCGGCAGCCGGTCTTTATTGCGCCCGTTAATGGAATAACTGAACCGTTCCAGCGCAAGTTTCCAACCGTCGGCAGTTTCAACATAATGTATATCCGGGTTTTCAATACGTTTCAGCCCGGCGGGCTGGAGCGAAGTACAACCGGTGACACCCAGTATGTATAACGCGAAGATAATACTGCCCCATAGCGACCAGCGGGTATGCAGTCTCGTATCAGAACTCAATTTTCAGCACTTTTCCTTCGTTTTCCGTTTCCGGCGGGAACAAGGTAAGCTCATTCCCCATTACTTCACCGCGTTGCGGACGCCCAATATCTTCGGTAGTATCTACTACAACCTGACCGACTCCTTTAACGACATTTTTCACGCCGCTTTTTTCTCCGGCGTTATCAATCGTTTCAACACCGCTCTGCCCGGCATCCGCCACTGATTGACCGACCTGTCTGGAGGTCTCTTCAATATCCCGTGCAATATTGCTTTCTCCGGATATGCCAGCCTCGTCGCCGGTGGTGCATCCGGCCTGTACGCACATCATAGCCGCACAGAGAAGAAGAAGTAATCCTGTTTTGTTCACAGCGTCCATGCTCCTTTTATATGTTAAATTAATATTGGTCAGGCTTTACCGAGAAAAACGATTTCCATGAAGCGGTGTCAAACTTCATGGCATCAATTTCAGCTTTATCATACTTTTTTATGAGTTTACCATCTCCATCAATAAAAACAAGCGCATTATAGGTTTTAAAGCTATATTTTTTTATCGTGCGCGTAAAATATTTCAAAACCAGTTCATTAAACTCGTCAGACAACGCAATCCGGGTTATATCTTCCCTGAACCGAAATGTCATTTGAAAAAAATTACCTATTTGTAAGACCTGATTGACGTCTGAAACAAACTCAGCCTCAACCACAACGACATCCTGAGGCCCGCTCAGGAATTCCGTGTCGCCTTCGCGCGGCTCAAATTCAGGATTGGCCGCTTCGGACAATTTACGGTTAAGGCGTGACGCGATCTGTTTTATGATAAAGTTTTCCAGAGTAACTTCATCAAAATAAAATTCTTCATCCCATAACGTTATGTCAGCGTTCGCGGAAAAGGGTTCAGGCATGGGAGGACGGACAATTACGCCGCCGCGCACTTCCTGATATGAATAAATATTGGTGATGAGAGGCACAATGCCTTTTATAACCGTGACCTCAAACATACATTCCAGCGTGGACGGAGAGGGAAACATAAACGCGTAATTCTCATACCCTGACTTGGGCTGGTACTGTTCACGGAACTTCACGTATACCAGCACTTTTTCCGTATCAATCCGTTTTGTATTCAGACTGAGTATCGAATATGATATAGCCGATTTAAGCTCGCTTTCCATAAGATACGCGAAGAAAAACGAGTCTGCAAAAGAACCGCCGGGCAAAAACGTCGATGCCGCTGACGACCGTTTTTCAGGTATATCCTTAAAAAGAGCCCTGACCGCCTTCTCCGCTGTCTTATTGGGATTATACTTGTACTCGATAACAGTCCGCTCTGCATAGTCGTTACGCGATATATTGCTGAGAAGCAGGCGTTTGGTATCTTCAACCGACCGGATCATACTGATCTCTATGCCTTTGAACTCATCAGAATACTGAGTAATAAAAAAGTCAAGATCGGCATCCGTGCTGAGCGTAGCTCGCGCCGCGACAAGGAAAATGTCCTGCAGTTTATCCTGAAACGATTCGGTGAACGACATATCATGCCCGAAAATCTGAGTTACGGGAAAATACAAGCCAAGCGTTTTGCCTCGAATGCGAGCCCGTATGCGGTAGCCGTACTCCTTTTCCACCACATCAATAACCCTCTGCTCGATTTCGGATTTCGGAAACGTCTGCCACTGGCACCCGCTTAAAAAAAGCGAGGCAGACAGGCATACACAACACACCCCGCCGACAACCGGTTTCAGTACTCGTCTGAACGTAACCATAATCCAGTCCTAGATGTTGAAAAAGAGTGAACGCGGATCCGGTGTTATCAGTTTTGCAGAACCCGTATCGTCAGCAACGGCAGTGCCTGTCGATGGCGCGCCGGGAAGAGATCCGTTTGCCTGAGCCTGAGCGTTTTTCGCCATTTCCTCTTTCACTTTCGCTTCCAAGAACTTGTTCCGCTCATCTATGATCGCTTTGAACACCTTGTCTTTGTGCGTATTGCGTGCCCGGTCTTTATCGCTCTTGCCATGCTCGCGGAAAATCTCCTCAATTTCGTCATAATCAAGTTCCTCACGTTTGAGCAGTTCCATCGCAAACCGGTCAAGCAGCTCTATTTCCTTTTTGAACAGAAGCTCTACTTCTTTGGCGCAGGCTTCAATTATCTTTTCCACTTCTCGGTTCAGTTCTTCCTTCATGCTGTCGGATAACGTCTCTTTAACCATCTGATAGTTTCCAAGGCGTATTCTGTCATTGTTCAGAGACATACCATAATCCCAGACCATGCAGTACGCTTGATTCATCGCGAACCTGAAGTCACTGGACACACCTGTGGTCGTTGACCCGAACTTCGCTTTTTCAGCGAGGTACCCGCCAAGGCTGACCTTGATATCGCCAATCAGTTCTTCTTTGTCCGGAGACAATATTTCTTCCCGAGGCTGATGGTGCACCACACCCAGCGTACCTTTGCGGGTAGCTATGGACGCTTTAAAAATATCGTCCGTGGGATGCATAAAGAACAGGGCGACAAGATGTCCGGCTTCATGGTAGGCAGTACCGACAAGCTCAACATCCGCAACTTTACGATGATGCTTGATACCCAGTTCAATACGCTCCAGAGCCTGGCTCATGTCGTTCTGCTGAACAACACTGTTTCCCTTACGCGTAGCGATCAGGGCGGCTTCTTTCACGATATTTTCAATTTCCGCGGGGCTTTTGTGTACAGACCTTCGTGCCCAGCGTTCAATGTTTATATTGGGATCATGTTTTACTTTATTGAGATAAAACTCAAAGAGTTTCTCCCTTCCTTCCTCATACGGTCTGCCGACGTAGATTTTACGGTCAAACCTGCCCGGACGAAGCAAGGCTTCATCAAGCACATTTTCCTGAGCGTTTGTAGCGCCGATCACAATGATATTTTCTTTACGCGAGCCAAGCCCATCCATTTCCACAAGCAGTTGGTTCTGCGTGCTGTTGGTCTCGCCGCCGCCGCCGAACATGCTGAACGACCTACCGCGCCCGATAACGTCAAGCTCGTCAATAAAGACAATACACGCGCCGTTATCGTATGCCATCTGACGGGCGCTCTTGAACAGTTTACGTACACGCGACGCGCCGACACCGACAAACACTTCCACAAACTCGGACCCTGCCATGGATATAAACGGGATGTTCGCTTCAGAAGCTATCGCTTTGGCAAGCAATGTCTTGCCGCAACCCGGAGGGCCGATCATCAGGATACCCCGTATGATCTTGCCGCCAACCTGATCGAGCCGTTTATGGTCTTTGATCAGTTCGACTACTTCCTTGGCTTCCATTTTCGCTTCGTCAATGCCGATAACATCATCGAACTTCATATTGACCATTTCAGGCTTGATAATCGCGCGCCGCATTGAGGTAAATCCCCGACCCTGCATATTAATAATGATATACGCGAAAATCAGGGCATGCAGCATGCCGATAAACACCTGAACCGGTATGGTAGCCATCATCTGTTTGCGGTAGAACGACTCAAGGCTGGCAAGGCCCCATATACACAGTCCGAGAATAAGCACAACAAAGAACGCTATGAAGAACTTAATCCAGTGATGAACAAAAAACGATTTAAGACGACGAAAAAAATACAGTTTCATTAGAAATCCTCAACTCTGTAAACAACGACTTTCTCTATTCCGGTACTTGTAAACAACGTGTTTGCCGCCAATGCTTTGATTGATTTAAAACATTCTACCAAAGGTATCAGGTTTTCTTTAAGAAGCGCGACGGTTTCAGGGTCAAGCCCTCCTGTTTCGCCGGCGGCTTCCTGCAAGTCGATCAACCATTTGCAGAGATCAACAACTTTTGTTACTGCCAGTTCGACATTCACAAACGATAACTGGTTGTTTTTTTCAGTAAAAATATCTTTGACCTTTCCATAATTTTCCGAATCGCGCAGGTCATCCTGTTTGCCGTTGGCAACAGCGATAATCTCGTTCAGCGTGTTGCTGTTCGAGGTGATTATCAGTTCATCGCCCAGAATTGCGTACGACGGGGTCAATCCCGGTACAGGAAACTGGTTGATTTTTATAACGCTGACCGGCACATCCATGAACGAAGCGTTTTCTATAGCCAGCAACGGGGCAGTTTCTCCGCCTGCAACAGGAGCGCCGCCGCCCACCCAGTTATTTATAGACGAAACAAGCCTCTGCATAAGGTCATTCGCTTTTTTCGCATCGGTAATGCGGAAACAGACAGCCAGTTTTGGAATTGGAATAAATCCCTGCACGTCAAGATCATAAATAAAATATGCCAGTTCATTGCTCAGCACAGGGAATACATCTTCGCGCAGTGTCATGCCAAGATTGGTTTCAAGGGTATTCACTGTTGTCAATATGGCGTTCGCCTGTTCAGCGTTCTGGCGGATCATATTTTCCTGCCAGTTATTCCACATGCCAGCCAGATCCATTGACTGTGACGAACTGAAGAAAATCGTATCGCGCGGCACCATTCCAAGCGCTTTGGACGGCTGAGGCGCACTGCTCCATACTTTTTTAAGCTGTTCGTTGTCAGTATCGTAATTCGGCACCATGACAAATTTGGTGAACAATCCGTCAGGCTTTACCACGGCACTGCCGCCGATGGTTTCAAGCGATGACAGCGCGGTTTTTATGCCGTTACGGACATCTTCATCCTGAAACAGTTCAGGCATTGCCGGAGAATCAATTGAAGTCAGTATGCTTTTTGCGTTCACATACAGCACCTGCATATGGCTCTCGCCTTCCTGAGCGGTAACACGTTTAAAACGAGGATGGTTTTTCAGGGATCCCTTACCGTCGCCGCTGAGTATCAGGTCTACAATAGCCGTTATATTTTTATTTTCCGTGCCGAGTTCCATGAGCATCATATTCTGCACAAACGTGAAGGTCATATCCATCGGGTTTTCTTCAGTGCCTGCCATATGATAGAGCGTTGTGCCTTTATAGTCGATTTTTTCATACTGGGCGTCGCCCTGGTCGCTCAGGCTGATCAACGCGGTGGCAAGACGGGTTTTTGTGCCGACTTTGCTTAGTATTACCGCGCTCGGCCCGCTCTGGCGCTCATTGCCCATGAAAAGAGCAAAGGCGAATTCCTGCCCGAATAACTCCATAAAATTGTCTTCGTTCAGCTCCAGTCCGGTTTGAGTTTTGAATTCATCCTGAAGCGTTTTCATGGTTTCTTCAAACTGAATATCCTGCCACAGCGGCAACGCCGCCAAGTTTGTCCAGAAATTGCTTTTTTTGAATTTGTTCCAATTTTCCTTTACATCATAGATTCCGAAATACGCGACCGCGTCCTGCGGAATCACGGAAGCCGGAGTATCTTTTTGCGATTTTGTCAGTTGACTGATGACACCAGGTTTCTTAACGGTAACCACCACACCGATTGCGATAACGGCAACGGCTATACCGATTCCGATCCCTATGATTGCTTTTTTCATCTGGTTGTCCCCCTTATATTGTATTAACGGTTAACATTATTTTTACGTCGCATCATTTTATCACGAAATTTGGTTGGATTGAACAAATATTCACGTTCATGCAAATCCGTGGCTATATCGGCTTCTTCAGTATCCAGCACGCCATAGTCATTGAGGAACGACAGGGAAGGGTCTTTCGGGTTAAGTTCTTTGGTTTCGCCATCGCTTCCCGTAACCATTATAAGCGACACGTCACCAACGCTGTCGTACTGATATTCATATGTTTCTGAATAATCGGGATATTCCGAGGATATAATTTCGCCCCGGTTATTAAATACTCTTTTCACTTTGGCGCCTGTTGCCTGTTCCGTTTCCATTGACGATTTAACGCCGTCGACAACGGAGTATTCATATGTAACTGACAACTCATCATTGACATGCTTTTCGACTACACGCCCGAACTCATCAAATATTTTTTTAACAGTCACGCCATCATCATATTTTAAGTTCACATAGTCTATTACCCCATCGTCAGTATAGTATACCTCGCGGTCGTAATTCACATGCGATCCATCGTTATCTTGCGCATTTACAACGAGTAACGAACCAATTAGGGAAACACAGAAAACCAGGACAAAAATTCCTTTACTCATAAACAACCCTTTCTTCCAGGAATTTATCTTTCTTAAAACGCGATAATATATGCACTAAGAGTTCTTTTACATCTTCAAAAAGTATATAAATATTTGGCACAACAATCAATGTTAAAAATGTCGAAGATATCAATCCGCCCATAACCGTGATGGCGAGCGGCGCCCACAGGTCTGCCGCTTTAGATACATCCATTGCCATCGGGATCAATCCGAGAATGGTTGTTGTAGTAGTCATAAATATCGGGCGCAGACGGTCTTTACCCGCCTGAATAATGATATGGAACCGTTTTTTGCCCTGTTCTTTCAGGGCATTGGCGTGATCAACAAGAATAATCGCGTTGTTCACCACAATACCGGCAAGCATAATCATCCCCATAAAAACGGAGGTGGATAACGGGCGGTCCGTGATTTCCAGGGCAAGCACCACCCCGACCGTCGCCAGCGGCACGGAAATCATAATGATAAACGGCTGATAGTAAGACTGAAACAACGACGCTAAAATCATATATACCAGAATAATGGTCACCGCAATCGCTCCTGATAACTGGTTCCGGCTCTTGACCAGCAACGGGTAATCACCGCCAAACCGGTAAAAGTAATCTTTAGGAAACGTCATTTTGTCCAGAATCTTTTCCACATCCGCCGCCACAGAGCCCAGATCCTTTTCTCCTATACTAGCTGTGACTTGAATAAAGCGGTTTTTATTCTTTCTATACACTTCCGTCGGCCCTTTTGAGGGTATAAATCCTGCGATTTGTTTCAGAAACAGCCTCTGCCCGTTTTTGGTGGTCAGAATAAGATGTTCCAGATCGGAGATCGTTTTGCGGTCTTCTTCGCGCAACCGCGTGATCGTTTCTATTTCACTGGCTTCAGAATGAAATTTCGTAGCGCGCAAGCCTCTCATCTGCCCGTGAATAACATCCGCCACCTCTTTGACGGTCATGCCGTAGAGAGACGCGCGCTGTTTATCAACAACAAGGCTGTATTCAGGGCGCGGGTCGCGCATACGCAGTTTAATATCCTTCAGATAATTGAGAACACTGATATTTTTCGCCATCGCGTTTGCCAGAGTGCGGAGCTTTTCGTAATCAAACCCGTACACATCAATGACAATCTCTTTGGACTCGCTCTCCTGCGCTCCAGTATAATAATAGATGAAAAATTTTGGTATCTGATCGGTTTTCTCGCGTAACACATCAATAATTTCGTCTTTTGTCCGGCTTCGTTTATGTTCAGGCACCAGCGTTACCAGAATCTTCGGGTCATCCCGTTTTACATTTGATGATATAGTCTGGATTTCAGGTATATCCGATAACCACGCCTCTATTTCCCGCACGGTGGTATCAACCTTTTCCAGTTTTGTGCCTGACGGCGGAGTCATATTGATAGAAAACTGATCTTTGCTCATCCTGCCTGAAAGTTCCATCCCCATGTTGGTAACCCTGAACACGGACAGCGCGAACAACAGAAAAATAACGATAAGAAATAAATACCGGTACCGGATCGACACCACCAGTATTTCCTGATATATCTTCTGGCTGAGTTTCTGTAGCAACTCGCGCTTTTGCGTGAAACGGCATACTTTCGAGAACTGGGTGTACGCCATGGGAACCAAGCTCAGCGACACGAATAAAGATGCCAGAATCGAGAATGTCACTGTCAACGCCAACCCGCTGTAAAGCATACGGATATCCCTGTCTATAAATATCATCGGCAGAAATACGGCTATGGTGGTGATGGTAGAAGCGAGAATCGCCAGCCATACCTGTTCACTCCCCACGATTGCCGCTTCACGGGCGGACGCGCCTTTGTTTCTCCGGTGAAAGATGTTTTCCAGTACCACGATGGAGTTGTCCACCAGCATACCGGTTCCCAGCGCAAGGCCGCTCAGTGTCATGGTATTGAGCGTTATCCCGAAAAAATCCATAAAGATAAATGTAGCAACCACTGAAATAGGAATGGACATGGCAATGACCGTGGTCGAAGCGATATCGCGCAGAAAGAGCAACAATACCGCCATCGCGAGCAACGCTCCGATGATAAGAGAATTCTTTACCGAGGTAATAGCCAGCTCAATAAACTCGCCCTGGTCGTACAAGTACGTTATTTTTATATCATCATCAAGCTGATTCAATATTTTAGCGACCTCCTGACGGATCTTTTTGGTGATCTGCAGGGTATTCGCGGCGCTCTCTTTGGATACATAAATGGATACGGTTTCATACAAGTTCACCCGCGAGTATGCCGTTGATTCAAGGTACCCGTCATACACATCCGCCACGTCCTTAACCCGGATGATCTTGTTTTCCTTGGATTTGGCAATGCCGATCTGCTGTATGTCCTCAACCGAGTTGAACAATCCAAGCGTACGGATCAACAGTTTGTCCTGCTCGTTTTCGATTTCACCGACCAGCAGATTGAAATTATTTGCGCCGAGAACGTTCATCACGTCCTCATAGCTTACCTTAAGTGCCATCAGCTTGGACTGATCCATATCAACCAGAATTTTTCGTTCGCGCCCGCCCCACACTTCCACGTTAGCCACACCATCGATACGGGTAAGGTTGCTCTTGAAACTCTCATCCACCTTGCGGCGGAGCATTTCAGGCACGTATTTGTTGCTGGTAACAGACATAATGACCGTGGAATTCTGAGAATATTCCCATTTGGCGATAACCGGTTTGTTCGCTTCCTGAGGCAGTTTGTTTTTTATGCGGGAAAATTTTTCGCGTACTTCCAAAGAAGCGAAATCCATATCTGTGCCTGACTCAAAATTGAGCACCACAATAGACATGGATTCCCGTGAGCTGGATGATATGGATGTGACATTACTGACAGTCCCGACCGCTTCTTCCACCAGCCGGGTAATCATGGATTCAATTTCGGTTGGAGGCATACCTCCTCGGACAGTAATAATAATACTGATCTGGCCGGCTTCCTGACTCGGTGAGAGTTCTACCGGCAGTCTGCCCAGACTGATAAACCCGAAAATCAATATACCGGCGAACAGCATGGTGATAGACACCGGCCGTGCGACCGCTTTAGCTGGAAGCCCCATCCGTCGCCTTCCTCAGCTTGGTAGCCAGAAACTCTTTAAAAGATTCTATATAGTAATATATTATCGGGATAATAAACAGAGTCAGAAACGTAGACGTAGTCAACCCGCCCATAACCGTGATAGCCATAGGCGCACGCAGTTCAGATCCTTCACCCAGCCCAAGAGCGAGCGGAATCAACCCGATAATAGTCGTTAACGCACTCATCATAATAGGACGCTGTCTGATTTTGCCGGCAATAAACGCCGCATCCAATGCTGAGTACCCTTTAGAACGCAAAAGGTTCATAAATTCTATAAGTACAATACCGTTATTAACCACAATACCGCCCAGCATAATCATACCGAGCAGGGCAACCACGCTTATCGGCGTTTCGGTAAGCTTTAAGGCAAAATATATTCCGATAACCGACAACGGCACAGTAAACATGATGATGAACGGCTGGATGAACGACTCAAACTGCGACGCCATAATCATGTAAACCAGAATAATCGACAAAATCAACGCCAGCATAAGGCTCTTGAACGATTCCTTCACTTCCTTATTCTCACCGCTCAGTTCTATTTTGTAGCCTTTGGGTATATCCGTCAGGGAACCGATCTGTGACTGCACATCGTTCCCAACTTCCTTCAGCCCGCGCCCGAATATGTTCGCTGTAACCAGAATTGTCCGTTCCTGATTGATGCGGTTCACTTCGCTGGGGCCTGTGCCTCGCGATATGCGGGCAACCTGTTTGAGCGGCACGGATACGTCCAGTGACTCGGAGCGTACCAGCAGTTCACGAATATTGAGGAAGTCTTTTCTGTCTTCCTCACGCAACTGAACGCGGATATCAAATTCCTGCCCTTCTTCCTTGTATTTAGTCGCCACAGTTCCCTTTAACGCGGTATGTGCCGCAAGGGCAATCTGGTCAACAGAAATCGCGTATGTAGCGGCATCATCTTTCATGATCTCCACTTTGGTTTCAGGATTCGATAACGACTTGGTAGACTTAATGCCGTAAATACCCCGTATCCGCTTGAGGCGGTCGAAAACCTGATCCGACAAACTGCTTAACGTTTCAAGGTCATACCCTGAAATCTGCACCACGACCGGGCTGTCAGACCCGGTCAGGGACTGGAATATGCTCTCCTGCAGAACATACTGTATTTTCACGTTACCGAGATCCATTACGGATAAACTGGATTTTATGGTCTGAATCAGTTCAGCGGTCGATATTCCCCGGTCTTCTTTCAGCGTGACCATAATTTCACCCTGATGCGATTCCAGTATATTCAGGTCAACCTGGCCGGTGATGGAATTTTCTTTTTCAGATCCGATAGTCACAGCCACTGATTTCGTTTCAGGAAGCCCCAGAATAAATTCCTCTATGCGTACGACAACATCGTTTGTGACTTCAAGCTTGGAGCCTGTCGGCAAGTCCACTTTTATCATAAACTGGCCCTGGTCAACTTTGGGAAGCAATTCCCTGTCAAGTTTGGTCATCATAAACGTGCTGTACAGGAATAACGCGCACACCATCAGCATAATGTTGATGAAATAAAAATGTTTTTTCCTGTTCGGTTTAAGGAAAAATATTTTTGTCTTGACCTCATCAAGCGAGTACGCTTCTTTTTTCTTTTTTATTTTCACTTTTGTCGCTAGAAGCGGGATCAGGGAAATAGCCACGAATAATGACGCAATCAGTCCGAAACAAACCGTAAAGGCAAGGTCTTTAAATATCTGTCCCGCCAGCCCGGGCACAAAAATCAACGGAAAAAATACCGCCACTGTGGTCAATGTGGACGACACAATAGCTGACGTCACCTCATTGCACCCTTCAACCGCGGCTGTCGTGGGGTTTTCTCCCATTTCCCTGTACCGGAAAATGTTCTCGATCACCACAATACCGTTATCAACAAGCATCCCGACAGCCAGCGCCAGCCCGCCGAGAGACATCATGTTCAGCGACATGGGCTGAAACAGCTCGCCTTTAAAATACATCATGATAAACGTTCCAAGCACGGAAATCGGGATCGCCACAGTAACAATAATTGAACTGTGTATGTTCCATAAAAACAAGAATATCACAATAAACGCAAGAGCCCCGCCCTGCCACGCGGCACTCACTACGCCGTTAATCGAATCTTTTATAAACATAGACTGGTCGTAAATGAGGTCGAGGTTCATCCCTTCAGGCAAATCCTTGCGGAGCCCCTCCAGTTCCTTAAATACATTTTTCACTACGTTGATCGTATTAGCGCCGGACTGTTTCTGGACATTTACCGAGATATCGGATCGCCCGTTCAGACGGGAATACGACGTACGGATTTTATAGGTATCTTTAATCTTGGCTATTTCTTTAAGGAACACAATCCGCTTTTCAGTCCGCTCATCAATGTACTCCTTCTGCTTACGCTTATAACTGACGGTCTGGCGCTCTGAAGGCAGCAAGGGGTCGAGTTCAGGCGGGCCTTCGTCCGAAGTACCGCGCCTCTGGTCAACAGTAACCGGGGTAAAAGGGATCTCCTTTACAGACTGGTATTCACCGATCGTCCGTATAAGGTATTCATAGGTGTTGTCCTTGATGGTTCCCGCAGGATAATTCAGGTTCGTGTCAGCCAGCGATTCCACCACAGACAGGATCGACACGCCGGATGCCTGCAACCGCCCCTGATCGACTTCAATCAGAATCTCGCGGATCAATCCGCCACTGACACTTACCGACGCGACACCCTCAACTTTCTCCAGCCCGTCTTTGAGCACGCGCTGGCAGATTTTACGCAATTCGTACTGGTCAAGAGTCCCGGTGACACTATATCGCAAAACAGGTAAATCAAAGGGGTTAAATTTCATAACGACAGGATCTTCAGACTCACGAGGGAACCGGTCTTTGATCAGGTCAAGTTTCTCGCGCACATTGAGCGACGCGAAGTCCATATTGGTTCCCCAGTCAAAGGAAACAGTGACTATGCTGGTACCTTCCTTTGACAAGGAAGAAATACCTTTCATGCCGGATACAGCGCCAAGCGCTTCTTCTATCGGACGGGTAATAAGCGTTTCTATCTCTTCAGGCGCGGCATTCTGGTAATGAGTAACTACCGACAAACGGGGATAATTGATCGGAGGGAACAATTCCTGCGGCAAGCGCATAAATGAAATCACCCCGAGCAGGATAACCGCGAGGTAAAACATTGTTATGGTAACCGGTTTTTTTACGGAAAACGCCGAAATATTCATCTATTCTACCTGCCTGCGCAACCGAACTGAAAAAGCCCTCATACTATGCCTTCCGCGATGCGCATACAAACATGATTAATATAGTTTATTAAGAGAGTATTACAGAATCACGTTCTTTTTTCAATGGATACTATACGGGAGTTTTGTTCACATGCCACTTTTCTTGCCAGCACATCAAAATGATTCGTTTTTATACCTCTATACATATTATTGGCGAAATCAGCATTTTTCTTTATAATTATCTCACTGAATCCGGTCGTTGTGAAGAGTATTTTGTCCTATTGGCATCAGATACTGTATCTGCCCGAAAAGATACGGTACAAAATGAACTGCGTTTTACGGCTGGGTTGGGTCCGGTTAATTCGCTTCAGGCACCTGCTGTTCAATGATTTTTATAGGTGTGCCTTCGGCTAAACCCTGCTGGTCTTCAACGACAACCAGCTCCCCTTCTTTGAGCCCCCGGTCTATAACAGCGTAATCCGTAGTGGAATATTCGACTGACACCGGCCGCTCATGAACAATTTCCGTATCAGGGTTTACCACCATGACCATAGTCTTGTTGTCAAATTTTATAACCGCGCTGGACGGTATGACCAGAGCGTTTTTCTTCTCAAAAACATTGATCTTCACACGGGCGAACATTCCCGGCAATAACAGCTTCTGAGGGTTGGCAACCTTAATTTCCACCGAAAAGGTACGGCTCTGGCCTTCGATTACAGGCGATATGGTTTCCACCTTTCCAAGAAAGTCCCGTTCAGGATACGCATCGACGTAAATAGATACATCCTGACCGATAGATACTTTTTCTATATCTCTTTCCACAACACCTATTTGCACAACTATATATGATACGTCAATAAGGTCGCAGACCAGCGTGTTCGGTGTGATATTCTCTCCAACCTGCACGTACTTGTTTCCAAGAAGCCCGTCATACGGCGCAAACACGTCGCATTTGCTCAGTTCAAGACTGGCGTTTTCCACATCGATGCGGGCAATTTCAACGCTATGCGTATGGCGTTCAAATTCAAGAAGAGCTTCCTCATAGAGCGCCCTGCTGGTGCCGCCCAGCTCGTATTTCTGTGTTACGCGGTCAAGCTTATTCTCCGCGAGCGACAGGTTTGCCTGCGCTTCCTTGAGTTTGGAGTCCGCGTACCGTACTTTAATCTGGCTCTCGGATTTATCGAGCGAACAGATCAGAGCCCCTTTGGGCACAAGGTCGCCTTCTTTATAATTAAAAACCGAAATCACGCCGGACTTTTCATAGGATAATTTTGTTTCTCGATGCCCTTTCAGACTGCCCAGCGCAGGCAGTGTATCACGAAAACCGGTTACAAAAGCTTTAAACACGGTTACGGGAGCCCGCTGTTCCTGCATCTGCGAAGTAATATCGAGAACCAGCCCGAAATTATCAAGTTCGCCGCTGTCATTGTCAGGCGCTATGAACATTGATTTAATGCCGTCCCAACCTTCTGTCTTTACTTTTTCCACAATATAGTCCCATGCGGGAAACGTGTCTTTAAAATGTCCGAAGAGTGTGTATCCCGCAATCGCCAAAGCCGGAATTATTAGAATCAATACTACAAGGAGAACTCGTCTTTTTTGCTTTTTCATACTAAACCCATCTATATTTCACAAATGTTTTCGATTATTCTTAAGACACTAATACAGAGCGGCACTTTTTTGCAATAAAAATTTACTTTCATGCAGTCTTTGGACATTTGATTCGATTCAGCAAAAAATGTTTATTCGTTTTCCAGAATAAACACAGAATCAACAAGAACCGTATCTATCCAGTCCTCCGTCGATACCTTTTTCCCGACAATACGAACCCGTTTATCAGTGTAATCATTGAGGTTAATTGATTTGCTGCGGGCAAGCGCAATCCATTTCCTGTACTTATACCCGTCAACCAGTTTGTGTGTAGCAGGGCCGACAGTAACCTTATCGTCCAGTTTCATCAGCATTCCGTCGAAAGCGACCACTTCCTGTGATTCAGGCTGTGGCGCCGCCGCAATTTCACCGTCATTGGATGGCTCTGCTTCCGCCTGTTCAGCAGTCTGTTCCTTTGTTTCTTCCTCTTCACTGTAGAAATTATTCTTGCCAATAGCGGCATCAAGGCTGGCAAGCTGAACGAAATAATCGGATAAAGCCTTATGCAGTCCGGACATTTCAAGGGCAAGGTCAATTTCAGATTGAAGCAGTTTTGATGTATCCAGTTCGCCAAGGCTTCGCTGTAATTTATACAGTTCCACGCTTTTCTCGCGGAACTCGATTTTACTTTTGGCTGTGTCTTTGGATATTTTCGCTTTGAGGAAATTATGATAAGCGTCGCGCACTTCCTCTATAATGGTGTTTTTCTGGTTGGCAAGGTCATTCAGCGCTTCCAGTTTCTTGATCACCAGTTCCTGTTTTTCGCTCATGGGCATCATATTGTCAAGGATGCCTACCGCCACTTCCCATTCCCGTGACTGCTCAGTACCGACTTTGGTAACACTGGGAGCTTCAGCACGTTCCTCACGCCGTAACTCAAATGTATTCCCCCAGAAATTCCATGATACGGCAACACCTGACGCCCATTCTGTGCTCAGGTCGAGCTGGTGTGTTTTCTGCACGCTGTCTTCAGAACCCTGCCCCAGTTCGCCGAATACCTCAAACCGCGGCGCAAATTCCGTCTGGGCGATATCAAGATCTTTCTGCGCTTTTTCAAGTTTCAACTGCTCAACCATAAAATCAGCTCGGTTCTTCAAAGAATATATTACGTAGCTGTCCTGTCGTAACTGGTCATTAGTATCAGTTGACTGCTGAGTCGGTTCGAAAATCTCCACGTTCTGAATAAGAGGGATATCATTATACCGCTGGTCAACATTTATCTCCACATCTTCAAGCGGATAGACACGTATTGGCGTGGTAATATCTATATTCATAACATGCTGGAGTTCAAGTACAGCATGCGACAATTCCTGTTTCGCGGCGGCAACCTGGCTGTGAATCTGGTTAATCAATGCTTTGAGGTTCAATAATTCCAGTTCGGACACAAGCCCTGACTTGAACTGTTCTTCAACCAGTTTTAGGGAATCCTCAGCGTTTTTCAGCAACTGGTACTGAATCTTCAAATCCGCTTCAGTACGCGCAACTTCATAATACGCTTTTGCCACTTCCAGCGCTTTCTGGCTGATGACCCGGTTATAATCTCTACGTTCAATATCAAGAGCGATCTTGGCGCGATTCACTTCACTGCGGGCCCTGCCGCCGTTGTATACCATATGGCGGGCCTGAAAACGGTAACGCTGTCTCACGAAATCGCGGGTGGCGGATGATTCTTCATCTGTAGAAGAGCCTGTGCCTGTATTAAAGTCAGTACCGGAACCGCCTTGCGCCTGCGAGTAGATGAAAGTAAGGTTCGGGAAAAAATTCCGGCGGGATATAAAAAGGTCGATTTCCGCTTTTTTAATGCGTTCTTCAGCGATTCGCGCTTCGCGGTGATTCTGGATAGCGATGCGCACGCACCACGGCAGATCACGCCTGACAATATCTTTTTCTTCTTCGATTTGTTCAATAACAGGAGGCGCGACGGGTTCTGCCGGAGCCTCTACTTCTTCCCCTGCCGCCGGCGCTTCTTCCGCCACAGGTTCAGCTTCCTTGAGCGCCTGCGCTTCCTGAAGTCTGCTTTGGGCTTTCTCTATATATTTCTGTAAAACAGCGTCATCAGGATTTTCTTCCAGAGCCTGTTTCCAGACAGACAGCGCGTTTTCATAATCACCGGCACGAAAATAATCTTTACCTTGTGTGACCAGTTCATCATATCCTTTTGCTTCAGCAGGCGCTTCTGCTTTTTCAGCGGCTTCTTCCTCTGGAACTGCGCCCTCTTCAGGCGCTTCAGCAGGAACCTCGCCGGGCCCGGCAGAAACTTTTTCCTTGGCTTTTATCAGATACCGCGACAACCGCTTGTTTTCAGGATCAAGTTTATATGCATTTTCCCACACGGCAAGCGCTTCTTCATATTTTCCTTCTCGATAAAAATTCCGGCCCTGGTCAATCAGCTCGCTGACTGTACCTGCTTCGCCTTGTTCAGAAGGGGTGACAGCCTGTTCCACGGCTTCTGTCGGCGGTTTTTCCTCCGTGATGCCGAGCTTTGCCTGCGCTCGGGATATATACTTCTGTATCTTGATATTCTCAGGATCAAGGGCAAGCGCTTTTTTCCATTCGTCGATGGCGGACTGGTACTGTCTTTGGCGGTAGTATTTTCGCCCGGTATCTATGAACTGGCGCAGTTCCTCGTTTTCCACGCCGTCAACCGTATCTGCAGTATCATCCGTTTCCTCAGCCTGCGCAAGCAGAACCGTATCTTCGGATGAAGGAGATGCAAAATTTTTTTCCTCAGCAGTTATAAACTTCACTAAACTCAAACATATGATGATTATAATCAGCGGATATTTAGATTTTATCTGTATCAATTTCCATCCCTTTCATCTTGGCAGTGAGATGCGGCTTGCAAACCAGCAATACACATCAATTCTACACTCTGTATTAAAAAAGGTATCACCTACTGTTATGCGCAGGAGTACGGAATTAAACAAAACATCCATCCAGCCTGTTTAAGATACATCCAATTCGTGAAATTTATACAAGATTTGCAGACGCTTTTTTTACACTTAGGAAAAATACTACCATATTATTTTTTTTAACCTCAACAAAAAAGTACCTTTCAGTATACAGAAAAGTATTTTTTATCAAAATGTTAATATAATTCTTATCTTTTCATAAGTTGTTTTTAATAACGATGCCGTATCCGCACCGCGCTTCCATCATTAAGACGGCATCGCCGGAGAGGGCATCCTGTCAATAAACCGATTTATTTTCTCCGATGTGGAAATACTGAACATCCTGTTTTGTTTTTACACCCGCTATTTCAATTCACTGCTGAAAACATATCAGGCACATATCTTGCATTAAAGGCAATGGCGTATTCATGGACTATATTTCACTATAATTTATATATAAAGAAACCGGTTATTTAATGAAAGGGTAAATCATGGCAAACCAGTACAATGATCTCAAGGCTCAAACCACCTCGTTAAAACAGACTGACGGGCAATGCGCCACGGAAAACAATCCGGCCTTAACCGGTGAACAGCTCCTGCGCCAGAAAATTATGCAATACCTGCCGGGAAACGCCGCATACCCGAAAACAGAAACGCCAGCTATTGACAATACGCCTTATACAACTCCCGTTCAGGATGAAAAAGCTGTTGGGTTGAATCCTCAGCAGGACACTGATAATACCCCTGAAGAAAATGAAGATATCACTCTTGAACAGCACACGATAAATGAAACCGATTTTTCAGAAACCATCTACGATGATACAGAGGAACACATACCGGATGAGCCTCTTGATGAAGAGTTAGCCGCCGATAAGCTGTACTCATTCCTTAACAGCTCGTTCTTCTCCAGACAGGATACGCGGAGGGCTAATGAACCGAAATCACGCGTTGACTCGCTCGCCGCATCATTGCGCGATTCGTTCCTGTCAGCAGAACCACCACGATGGGCGCCGGATACAATAGATGCCAGCGAAACGAACAATGTTTCATCCATCCTCAGACAGGAAATGGAATTTATCGCTAAACGCAGGGAAGAGGAAAACGCACGCATCGCGGAACTGCATCAGGAACGAGTAAGGCTGGAAGAACAGTTCAGGCAGGTAGAGGAAAACCTCAAAGACGATATCATGGCAATGGAACGGCGCAAAAACGAAGAAAAAATGAAGCTGAACCGTATCCATGAAACGCGTATCGCCGCCGAAGAAAAATTGAATAAACAGGAACGTGAACTGCGCAGGGCTGTAGAAGAACTGGAACTGCGCAAACTGCGCGAACTGAAAATGCTGGATACCATCGACCGCAAACGAACTCAACAGGAAACCGCGCTCCGCCAACTGGACGACCTGCTCAAAACAGAACTGGAATCAATCGATAAACGCATCTCAACTGAAAAAAGCGCCCTGCATGCCCTGAATATTCAGACAATAACCGCACAGGAACAGTTACAGGAATATGAATTACTCCTCCAATCAAAAAAAGAGGAGTTTAAAACAAAACAGGCAGATTACACAAAGTCTCTTCAGTCCGCTCAAGACGAAATAGAGAATATCAGAGCGGAACACGAAACGATTAAAGAACATTTGTCGAACGAAATAAACGATATTATATCCCATAGAGACCGGCTTCAGGACGAAATCAGCAGGAAAGAAAAAGAATTCGATATCCAACAACGCAACAGGCTCGGCGAAAAAGAGCGGTTGGAAGATGAACTGGCACGCATCAATAAATATTGCACCGAAGAACGTAACGCGCTGTACACGCTTAAAGATGAAAAAGTCCAGCTGGAACAATCACTGAATGAAACGGAACAGCAGTTTCAGGCAGTCGTCCGTGAACTGGGCAAACGAAAAGACCTTCTTGAATTTCAGATTGAACAACTGAAAGAAAAATACAACGCCGAACGAAAAGAATTTGAAAATAAGAGAAACGACCTTTACGCCAAAGAACGCGAACTTCAGCAGACGATAACTCAACAGCAGGATACTCTTAAGTCAATACAGGCGTCCATAGAAACGGCACGAAACGACTTTCATATCGAACAGGAACGCATAAAACTTGAGAAAGAGGAAATTGAACAGGATAAACAGTTTGCCGCAGTGCAACTTAAAACATTGCTCACCGCCGTGGAGGAACAAACCTCTCTCTATGAAGAGCTGGAAAAGGAGCATAATGATAAACTCGCCTCTGTTCAGTCCGAGCTTGAAGAGGAAGAACAGAAACTGTATTCTCTCCGCACGCGTTATGCCGATGAGAAACGACAACTCGAACGGCAAATTAAAGATACGCAGGCCGCTCATCAGGATGAAATAAACGAACATAAAACTCAAATGCATCAACTGTCGGCTGAAAAGCAGAGGATACAATCCGGCACAGACCAGCTTTTCAAGCGTCATGAGCTTTTATCAGAAGAACTTGAACAGATCAGCTCTTCAAAACGTGCGCTGACTCGAGATATTGAAACCCTGAACCGCCAGAAGGATCAGGAATTGAAACTAAAAACAGAGGAAGCCGGGCGCATACATCGAGACATAGAACGACTGCAGGAGTTATATCAGACAGAACAGCAGGAACTGGAGCTTATCACCAAAAAGCGTCAGAAAGCCGAGGAAGATCTGCAATCGCGGTTACGGGTTATGGAAGCAGAGATCGACGCGCTTTCCCAACAGAAACTTGAACTGAAATTACGAGCTGTACAAACGAATTAATATACCCAACGGCACCACAACAAAAAAAAGCGGCTGTTCTCGGGTGAGAACAGCCGCTTTTTGTTATCTCAGGCAATGGAAGGCAAGCAAATTAGCTGATTCTTTTACGTAAATAAATACCAAGAACACTACTTGCGAGCAATACCATGCTTATAGGCTCCGGAACCGGGTTTCTCGGAACCGGCAACAGACCATTGTATGATTCGCCATTCTGCATCGATGAAAATTTGAAACCCGCCGGTTCATCACAAGAAATGAACAGCACTGTGCTGTATTCATTAATCGTTAGATTGTTGTTCGGTGTATCAAAATCATACGAAATGTTTGGCGCAATACCGCTTGGATTAAAAAGCACATCACTTGGGTCTGTCGGGCCGGCAACCCATGCCGCTTCATGATCGCCAGCAACGCCATTGTGGTCAAACGTTGCGGCGTCATCAATATTAACAGCAGTGATCCAGCCAGCTGTCAACACTGTACCCGGAAACACATTCAGGCTGAATGCAACAATATCGACATCATTCGGATTTTCAACCTGATAATAATAATGCCATGCTGAACCCGTGTCATACTCTGCGGCGGTTCCCTTAACAAAATTAAATGCGGCGTCTGTGGTCTCAAGAATCGGACCTTCATCCGTATAAATATAATCCACATATGTTTTTGTTCCGGTGCTTACCCCTGAAAAAGTTGTTTCACCCTTAACAGTGAGCGCCTGCGCACTGTTAAGTGACAATAACACTAACCCTGAGGCTAATGCCATACACAATTTCTTGTTCATACCCCATTTCTCCTCTATTGCCTGATTTTTTCTCGCCTCTCGAGAATTCTATCTTTTATTAATAACTAAACTGATATTGTAAAAGAAGATATATAGAATTATAAGTTATAATACATTCATTGTCAATAATGAAAGAAAATATTTTTCCATGTTTTTTCACCCACATCACGAAATTGTGTCATTCATTATAGTTCCTGATTTATTTTTATTGTCTTCACCGGAAGCGAATGCCTCGTTTATTAACACAATACACTTCGATTGCTTTATGATTTGAAGCAGTACAACAATAAGCATGTAATTCTGCGCGCATCGAAAATTCATATTTGAACCTCTATTAATAATATGTACAATAAGAGCGGCAACTCATATTCAATAATAAAGGGTCACATGATGCTTTCCATTCTGATCACCGCCGGCGCCATCGCCGCTGTAAGTATAATTATGTTTATTATCATGCGGATACGAATACAGTCCGTTCAGGCGGTAATGAAAAACGAACAGGCAATTCTTAATGAACGGCTCGCACATAAAGAGGCTCTTTTTGACACGATCCAACTCTCTTTTGAAAAATTGCAGGCTGATTTCGAGTCTGTATCCCGTCGGTTAAGCGAACAGGAACAACTCCGGTCAGCGGCGGAAGAAAAATGTTCGCGTATCCCGTCTCTTGAAGACACTATCAAGCTGAAAGATGAATCCATTGATAATTTGAACCAGCAGAACACCCTGCTGAAACAACGAATATCCGAACTGGATACCCGCATTACTGAAGAGCGCAAAGCCGCTCAGGAAAAACTGGCTCTGCTCGACGACGCGCAAAAAAAACTGCTCGATTCTTTCAAAGCCCTTTCCGCTGACGCTCTGAAAAACAACAACCAGTCGTTTCTGGAACTCGCGAAAACCAATCTTGAAAAATTTCAGCAAAGCGCGAAAGACGACCTTGCGGGACGGCAAAAATCTATCGAGGAAATGGTCAAACCGCTGAAAGAGTCGCTCCAGCAGTTCGACACAAAAATAGAAGCGCTGGAAAAAACACGGGTATCCGCATACGCCACTCTCACTGAACGGCTGACATCACTGTCACAAACCCAGAACACACTGGTCATCGAGACAGCCAATCTGGTAAAAGCGCTCCGTTCTCCGGTTGTTCGCGGGCGGTGGGGTGAAATCCAGCTGAAACGTGTCGTTGAAATCGCCGGCATGATGGAATATTGCGATTTCACCACTCAGGAATCAGTCACCACCGAAGACGGCAGGCTCCGCCCTGATATGGTCGTGAAACTCCCGAACAATAAACAGGTTGTCGTTGACGCGAAAGCGCCTCTTCAGGAATATCTCGACTCACTGGAAACCGAAGACGAGGAAACCCGCAAGCGCAAACTGAAAAATCACGCCCGGCATGTGCGCGACCATATCAACAAACTCAGCGCCAAACAGTACTGGGATCAGTTCGAGTCCACTCCTGAATTTGTGGTGCTCTTTATCCCCGGAGACACGTTTCTCAACGCCGCTTTCGAGCAGGATCCCGGACTTATAGAATACGGATTCGAACGCCGAGTCATGCTGGCTACACCAACAAACCTTATCGCCTTGCTCAGGGCTGTCGCCTATGGGTGGAAACAGGAAGCTATCGCCAAAAACGCTCAGGAAATATCCGATCTGGGAAAAACACTATATGAACGTATCCGAACTCTGGCATGCCACTTCGGTGACATAAAAAAAGGGCTCGACCGGACTATCTACTCATACAACAAGGCGGTCGGATCATTTGAAGGGCGCGTCCTTGTCTCCGCTCGTAAATTTAAAGAACTGAGCGCCACATCAGCAGAGGATATAGAACCGCTTCAGGTCATCGACCACGCCACCAGATCCGTTCAGTCCGAACTGCTTCTCCCCCCTGAAGAAAGTAACACGCAGGACGATTAATTCATATATTATATATAGGATAATAATTCGCTCGTCAAATCATC
>QZJZ01000074.1 GCA_003599815.1 Candidatus Auribacter fodinae | reverse complement strand
GATCTAATTCAAGTCCTGTTACGCGATATTTATAGTCTACTATTCTGCGCACAAAGATCTTACCCTAAAACAACCATGCAAATTCAATATAATGACCACTATGTGAGGAGCAAACCATGCGGTTAAAATTTAGTTTTATTGTTTTTAGTTTTATTGCTGCAGTTTTTAGTCCTGTTTCTTATTCTCAGGAGCAAGCAAAAGAGGTAACCGTTGGCTTTGTTACAGACGGCTCTATGAAAGACAGTTTTCTTTTAGACAGGATAAAGGAAGAATTAGCCACTTTGATTAAGGATAAGAATATCACTGTCCATTACGTATCAAAGCCGGAATTCGATGCTCAATTCGACCCGAAACGCGTCCCTGAAGTCCTTGACAAGGCGCTGAAGGATCCTGAAATCGATATTATTCTTGCAGACGGCGCGCTTATAACTCAAGTCGCCGCCAAACCTGATATTGAGCTCACGAAACCCTTCGTCAGCATGTTTATTCAGAGAGCTGATATCCTTAAACTGCCTTTTTCGGAGAAGGACCAGTCTCTTAAGCCCAACCTGAGTTTTATGGTTATACCAAACCGGACGGAACGCGATGTCCGTGAATTCCAGAATATGATCCCGTTTGACACACTGCATGTGCTTGTTGAACCGTTGGATATGCAATTGCTTGAGTTTTTGAAAGACGGCGTAAGCGCATACGAAAAGAAACTGGGGATCGCGATCAGGTTCATAACGGTTGAATTAGCCGAAGATGCCCCTATTATTAATACGAGCGACGATGTTAAGGCGGTCTATGTAACGCATCTGGCGCACCTTTCATCCACTCGGCGGCAACAACTTATTGATGCCATTAACGAACGAAAAATACCATCGTTCAGCGCTGTCGGGCATACTGATGTGCAAAATGGTGTTTTGGCTGGTATAACGCCTGATTTGACGAAGCAGGTATCGCGTCGAATAGCCCTGAACTTGCAGAAACTTATCAATGGCGTCGATTCCCGTGAATTGCCCATACTGCTGTCTGTGGATTCCCGCTTAATGATTAATGCCAAAACAGCTGCGCAAATTGGATACACACCTTCTTTTGAAACGGTTGTAGTATCGGAATTTATACAAAGGGACGCTCTTGAGAGCGATGCAACTCCTTTGACCTTTCAGGACGCATTGAGCGAAGCTGAAAAATATAATGTTACGATATCAGTAAAAGACGCGAACGTTGAAAATGCCCGTCAAACGAAAAATGTCGTGCGGAGCGAATTGTTGCCGCAGGTCGGTACGCGGACATCATACACGAAACTCGACGCTGACACGGCACGGGCGTTTGAACCCTCTGTCCTCGAACATCAGACAATGTTCGGGGTTTCTATCAGCCAGTTGATTTATGACGATAGAGTGTGGAGCGATTTTAGCTCTTCAGTAAAATTATTTGAAGGAAGCCAGCATGACAGGGAAGCCACCCGCCTTGACGTATTGAATGACGCGGGGCAGGCGTTTCTCCGGTTTTCTCTTGCCCGTACCTTATTGAGAATTGAAGCGGATAACCTTGCTCTGACCGAGGATAACCTTGAAATAGCGAAACTCCGGCAGGAGGTAGGCTACTCCGGCAGGGACGAAGTGTACCGATGGCAGGCGGAACTGGCTCGCCGCCAAAGTGATTTGTTTCAGGCGAATTCCATTGTTGCGACACAGCTCCTCATTCTGAATCAGGTTATGGGGCTGGAGCAGAATATCAAATGGCTTCCTGTGAACATTGATTTTGATCCGAAGGTGTTCTCCTTTCTTGACGGTAAACTGAATTCCATCATGAATGATATGAAAGAGTTTGATCTGTTCAGAGCTTTTTCGGTAAAGGAGGCATTACAGAATTCGCCTCAGATAAAGTTTATTGATAAAAATATTGAAGCTCAGGAAATACAGCTTGCTCAGCGGCAAAGACGGTTTTACGTGCCTCGTTTTACCGCGAATTATACGTATAACTGGGAATTAGACCGTTCCGGTTCAGGTATTCCGGGCGCAAATGACGAGTTTTTTGATTTTACGGTTGCCGCCACGTACCCTCTTTTTGAAGGAGGCGGCCGCTATTTTGATATAAAAAAGGCGGAAGCGGAATTAAAAATCCTGCAGGAACAGCTTATATTGGCTCATCAGCTTGTTGAAAGGCGTGTTCGAACTGCTCTTAGTCGTATGGAAAACTCGTTTCCCCGTATACGGTTTACGCTCGACGCCGCTGAGAGCGCATATAAAAATCTGCTGATCGTGCAGGATAAATATTCGCAGGGAACAGTTAATATCACAGACCTTCTGGAAGCTCAGAACCAGAACTTTACCGCACAGCAGAATGTGGCGCTCTCTACATATGAGTTTCTGATAGATCTGGTGGAGTTCCAACGTTCCATTTCATGGTTTGAAGACGACAAAACTGATGAAGAGAAAAATGAATTTTTTATAAGTATTAAAGAATATTTAACATTATAAAAGGAGCACCTTAAATGCGTTATTTCCTCAAAAAAAAGAAAAACGGTGTTTTATTAGTATGCTCTGCAGCGGTTTTTCTAGCGGTTGGATGTGGGAAAAAGGAAGAACCTCAGCAGGAAAAAGTTGTCCGGCCTGTCAAAACCATACTGCTTAAAGAAGATTCAACAGTAACCAGAGAGTATCCCGGGCGGGTTCAGGCGTCTGACCGTGTAGATTTATCGTTTCGTGTTTCAGGGCCGCTTATTGAATTGCCTGTGAATCAAGGTGATTATGTTGAGGCAGGGCAGTTGGTCGCCCGTATTGACCCTCGTGATTTTGAAGTTGCCGAAAAGGAAGCGCAAGCGGTTTTCGCTAAAGCGCAGGCAGACCTGAAAAGGTATCAGGCTCTGTTTGAAAAAGACGCAGTCCCGGCCGCTGAACTCGATCAGAAACAGTCTGAATATGATGTGGCGAAAGCGAAACTGGATGCCGCGACGGATAATCTTGAATATACCTATCTGCGTGCGCCGTTTTCCGGTCATGTAGGCGAAAAATATACGGAGAATTTCCAGCTTGTTCAGGCAAAACAGCCTGTTATTCGTTTCAATAATATTGCGGTTCTGGAAATTGTGATTGATTTGCCTGAGAACGAGGTTGCTATACTGAAAATGGAAACGGCGAAAGATTTTGTCGCGTCATTTGATTCGGCTCCCGGACGTACATTTCCATTGGAATTTGTGGAATTCAACGTGAACGCTGACAGCAAAACCCAGACGTTCGCGGCGACATTCAGGATGCCTCAGCCGGAAAACCTTAATGTGTTACCCGGCATGACCGCGAGAGTTACTCGCAAGAGTGTGCGTGCGCAGGGTTTGACTGCGCATATTCTGTTACCCGGTTACGCAATTGCTTCGGATGAAAGCGGAAACCCGTTTGTCTGGATTGTTGATGAAGCATTGACTGTTCATAAACGGCCTGTGAAACTTGGCGAAGCTACAGGATCGGAAAGTGTAGTAATCATTGAGGGGCTGACTGCCGGAGAACGAGTTGTACTGACTGGCGTTACGCTGTTGCGTGAAGGGGACAAGATACGTCTTCTGAACTCTGAGCAAGAGGGTTGATTCACTGATGAATATCGCCGAATTTTCCATACGCAAGCAAGTTATAACAATGGTTCTTACGGTTTTGTGTGTAATCGGGGGGCTGGTATCGTACCAGAACCTCAGCAGGCTGGAAGATCCTGAGTTTACTATCAAGAATGCCACTATTATGACCCCCTATCCGGGCGCGAGCGCCGCTGAGGTTGCCGAAGAAGTGTCGAATGTGATCGAAAAAGCATGTCAGGAACTTGGACAATTGGAGTTTGTAGAATCCATGTCATACAGGGATTATTCTGTCGTGAAAGTTACGATTAAGGACAAGTATGATAAATACAAACTGCCTCAGGTTTGGGATGAACTGAGAAGGAAAGTGACTGATTATCAGGCTCAGTTGCCGCCGGGGGCTGGCCCTTCCGTAGTGAATGACGATTTTGGCGATGTCTATGGCGTGTATATCGCCCTGACCGGAGACGGTTATTCAATGGCGGAACTGAGAGATTTCGCCAAGCTACTCAAGAGGGAACTCCTGTTAGCCAAGGATGTTAAAAAAATAATCATGTACGGCGATGTGGAAGAAGTCATTTACGTCGAGATGAACCGTGAAAAAATGGCGGCGCTCGGCATTTCTCAGCAGGATATTTACAATGCCTTGCAGGCGAAAAATATACCGGTTGATGCCGGACGGGTTTATCTGGGGCAGGAGTATATACCGGTTAATCCGACAGGCGAGTTTGAATCTGAAAAGGAATTCGGAGAATTGCTTATCAGCTCGCATGGAGCGGATAAACTGGTATACCTTAAAGACGTTGCGTCTGTAAAACGCGGATATCTGGAACCGCCTGACAAGATACTGCGATATAATGGTAAACGGGGTATCGGGCTGGCTATTTCCACTGTTCTTGGCGGGAATGTAGTGTCCATGGGAGAATCTCTTCGCGAACGGTATAACGAGTTGATTCCGCTCGCTCCTCTGGGAATTACCGCCAACATCATCTCATTACAATCCGAATCGGTGACAGAAGCGGTAAATGGTTTTGTCATAAATCTGGTAGAGGCGGTTATAATAGTCGTAGTGGTTTTGATGATATTTATGGGGCTGCGTTCCGGTTTAATTATTGGATTTATTTTGATTCTGACGATCTGCGCGACATTTATTCTGATGGATGCCTACCATGTCACTCTGGAGAGAATATCGCTTGGAGCTTTGATTATCGCGCTGGGGATGCTGGTGGATAACGCGATCGTTATTACCGATGGGATGAAGGTAAAAATTGAGGCAGGAGCGGACAGGCTGAAAGCCGCTGTCGACGTTGTCGGACAATCAATGATGCCGTTGCTCGGCGCTACTGTGGTTGCGGTGATTGCGTTTGCTTCTATCGGGCTGTCGCAGGACAGCACAGGCGAATATTGCAGGACGCTTTTTCAGGTCATTTTAATATCGTTGATGCTGAGCTGGGTAACCGCAGTTACGACTACACCTCTCTTATGCAAAATATACCTGAAAGGCAAAGCGGGCGGCGATTCTGCACCGGCTAAAGATCCTTATGATACCGCTTTTTTCAGGTTTTACCGAAAACTTCTGAAATTGTGCATACGTTTCCGGTTTGTGACTCTGGCTGTTGTAGTCGCTTTGTTTGCCGTGTCTTTGTTTGGGTTTGGGTTCGTTAAACAAATGTTTTTTCCGTCCTCAACCCGCCCGCAATTTTTTATTGATTTCTGGATGCCGGAAGGAACCGGTATTGAAAAAACTTCAGAAACGCTTAAGAAGGCTGAAGAGTATTTAATGGGCATCGACGGTGTTGAAGGTGTCATCTCCATGATCGGCGGTGGAGAGGTCAGGTTGTTGTTGACCTATACGCCTGAACAGCCGTCAAAAAGTTACGGTCAGATACTGGTATCAGTGAACGATTACCGTATTATCGAATCGATTTTTGACAAGGTACAAACGGATCTGGAATCTTTATTGCCTGATGCGAATGTCAATGTGCGCAAATTTTTGCTTGGGCCTGGTGAAGGCGGAAAAATACAGCTCAGGATCAGCGGGCCGGACAGGGATGAACTGCGGAAATATGCGGATAGAGCCAAAAAAATTATAGAAGATGATGGCGGCGCGAAAGGTATCAGGCACGACTGGCGGGAAAAAGTAAAAGTCGTTCAGCCGATAGTGGCTGAATCTCAGGCACGTAAAGCGGGCATTTCCCGTCCGCACATCGGTGATACGCTGAAAAGCGCTTTTCAGGGAAAGGTATCAGGGATATACAGGGAAAAAGATGAGCTTCTGAAAATCATCGCGCGGTCGCCCCAGTCTGAGCGTCAGGCTCTTGACAGCCTGAATGCCCTGCAGATATGGAGCCATGCCGCACAGCGGATGATACCGTTGTCTCAGGTCGTTTCGGGGTTCGAAATGGGGTTTGAAGATGCAACGGTCAGACGCCGTGATAGAATATCTACTTTAACAATACATTGCGACCCGCGCTATGGACTGACATCTGAACTGATGTCCCGTATAAAAGCAAAAATTGAGAAAGCGCTGGATGTTGATGTGAAACAGGAGATTGGCAAAGATGTCCCTCCCGAAGAGCATGATTCTGCCACGTTGCCTATAATATACCGTAACCGGATGCCCCTTAAAGATAAGCCAGGGTACGACATTGCGTGGGGAGGCGAACTGGAAAGTTCATCAAAAGCGCAACGCGCGCTGGCAGGAAGCCTGCCGATGTTCGGTATTCTTATGGTATTGATTATAATCTGCCTTTTCAATGCGTATCGCCAGCCGTTGATCATTGTTTTAACCGTGCCGCTGGCTATTATAGGTGTGACCGCAGGTCTTTTACTGTTCAAACAGCCGTTTGGGTTCATGTCACTGCTCGGTTTATTGAGCCTATCAGGCATGCTTATCAAGAACGCTATTGTGCTGATTGATCAGATTGACCTTGAAATACGTGAAGGTAAGAATCCGTTTGATGCGGTAGTCGATTCAGGTGTCAGCAGGCTTCGTCCTGTAGCGATGGCGGCGTTGACTACCATACTTGGTATGGCGCCGCTCATAAAAGACGCTTTTTTTGTGTCAATGGCAGTAACGATTATGTTCGGGCTGGGGTTTGCGACGCTTCTGACATTATTGTTCGTTCCGGTACTGTATGCCATGTTTTTCAGGATAAAAGCGAAATAAGCGTCTTATCGAACTGTTTATTATCTGGTTTTTTGCACTGATTGAACGAGATATTATAACTCCGTGTGTTCCCGTATTTTTTTCATCATAAAGTCAAAGAAGGGATTTGACTTGATTCGCATAAGTTGCGGTATAGAGACGGTCAGAACGTGCACTTCGCCCCGTATTTCAAGGTTGCCAAGATGCAGAACCGGCTTTAAGCTTACCGGCGGGTCGTACCCGTAGAGAGGGTCATCCGGCGGAAATAGAAGCGCGATGTGCGATAAAGAATATATCCCGCGCGGCCATGATGCGTTGAGATCTTTATCAGTAAATACCGTATCGTTTTCAGGTTTTTGTTTTGCGGTTGTTTCCAGTGAGTCCGGCGATTTATTGGTAACGATTGTTATGTTAAACGGTGTTTTCTCAGGTTTCATCAGAGTATTGAGAACATTCCGGTATCCTTGATTAATGAAGATCTCAAGCCCCGCGTTTTCATTGACGCTGAATATCACCAGTTCATTGTTCTTCGGAGATAATTTGTAATAAAGCTGGAAGATCAGATCGTTGATTTTTGTGGTCGCGTCAACGATTGATTGAAACGTGACAATCGGCGGCAACTCTGAAGACCGGTTATTTTTCATGAGCGTGTCAATGCGCTGTTGTATTTCTGTTGTGAGGAGATGCGATTCATGAGATGCCTTCATCGTAAATGATGAGTATTTGAACGGGTTGTATTCCGGCAGGATATCCTTCCAGTTCGATTTTTGAAAGTATGGAATAAATGAGAGCCTGCTTAACCATCGCGACAGCACTGCCAGCTTTGTCACTCCGATAGAAGGTGAGAACAAAAATATTTTATCAGGTACAGGTAACGCCGGGTCATCGAGGGCATCCAGAGTATAACCGAGCGATATGGGCGCTCCGTTAGAGTATCCGCACAGGTAAAACGGCATATCCCTGCCAGCCATTTTCCTGACCTGCCGCGCCGCTATAGTCGCCGCAGTAATCCAATCATGCCGTGTAACGTAGTTCAGCTGAGCTGGTATGGTGCCGTGTCCGGGAACCCTGAGCCCGAGGGTATAGAATCCTTTGCTGTAAAAAAATTCTGCGACATGTTTCATGCTGTAAGGAGCGTCGCTGAGCCCGTGAATGAGCAGTACGCCGCCTTTGATATTTGCCGGAATTAGCTCAAAAGACCTGTTCCAGTCCCGTGAATAGTTGCCGGGGAAACAGATGCTTTCCCTGTTAAACCTGTTCAGCCGGTTTAGGGGTGTGGCGGGTACATGATCGTAGATTCTGTCCGTCAGTTCCTCAAAAAGGAGATCTTCCTGTTTCAGGTAATCCTCGAAGGTATACCCTTCTCTATACGAATCCATAGTGAATTCGTTGATGAGACGGGTGGTATGCCATATTTCAAGATCGGCCATCTTCCTGCTGG
Organism: Candidatus Auribacter fodinae; assembly: GCA_003599815.1. Lineage (GTDB taxonomy): Bacteria > Auribacterota > Auribacteria > Auribacterales > Auribacteraceae > Auribacter > Auribacter fodinae. The sequence goes on along the minus strand of QZJZ01000074.1, from coordinate 34,603 downwards.
AGAAGGCAAAAAATATAAGGAGCAGTACCGGAACAGCTATAATGATGAATAGTACAAACGAAAGCGTTTTAATGAATGGTTTCTTTTTTCGTGCGGTCATATCATTCTCCATCCTGCAGAGTTTTTTCAAATTGGCCGGCGTGTAATGCCAGTATCCGTTTTATTTCATGAATGGCATACGGATGTTTATGCGCGCTATGGGGGGCTGGTACCAGTTTTTCAGATTCAGCTTTCTCGATATGAGAACTTTCATACGGTACAATGCCGTCAGTGCTTCCGGGACCGGGACGTTCCACGATAGTTCCTATGATGGAATGATACGGTATTTTATCATTAAGCGATATTAAGTTAGTCGCTTTCATAAATGATGATTCGGGTGAAAGGAGTTCAAGCGAGGTATTGATTTTTCTTTTATTTTTGCCTTTTAACTCATCAACTACCTCGATGTTTTCGTTCTTAAAAATATCTTCTACCGCTAAAATATTTTTTGGGAGTTTAATCATGCCTGCTCCGATGTGAGTAATCCATTTATCGGCAAACGGACTTCCCCTGTGAGGCGTGGAGACAAACACTACTCGTTTAATAAAAGGAAGCGGTTCAAAAAAGAGAACGTTTTCAAGTAAACCTTTTTTCTCAGGATCTATCTCAACAGACTCAAAAGGCGTTGCACAAACAGTATCCCAGTATGTTGTGCCGCTATGCTGAACCATTAATCGTGAGAGGAGCCCGCCCATGCTATGTCCCACAAGCATCATATGATTAAATTTCGGATTCGAATGATCGGGATCATACTTTTGCTGTATTTCCAGAAGTTCGTTGCGCAGTAATGACGCGGAATAAATGATCGGTAATCCTGTCGGGTACTGGAAAAACCAGATCTGGTATTTTTCCCGAAGTTCAGGGGTGCCGTAAATATCATTAAACATTTCCATCCATGTTTCAGGAGTGGACATCAGACCATGCACAAGAACCACGGGGATTTTGTCCGGGTCGTAGGGCTGGAGCATATACATTCCCGCAAACTGTTCAAATTCATCACTGCGGAACATATTCACCAGTTTTGATTTTTGGGGCTGAATTTTGCTCAGGAGCACAACGAGCGGAGTAGTGTAATTTGCCTCGAGAGGGACGGTAATGCCGTGAAGTTCTATGTGATCTATCGCAAGCGGGTCGTAACAATATATGGTCGCGTCTCGTACCTGCGTTTCGGACGATGTGTCTAACTCGCTAAATAATATCAGCGCGGTTAAAGGGCAAGACAGTCCTTTAGACGGTACATAATCGCCGAATCCTTTTTCTTTGGGCTTTTCTATGAGCCCTACGAGAGGCGCGCCGATTCCTTTAGTCAGATAGGTGTTTTTAAATCCTCTGGTCTCAATCTGGTTTGACGGCTGTAAAAAATCAAACTGTTTTGGATCCCAGATATTGTCGCCTGTCCGCTGAATATCCAGCTTGTAGCTGGACGATTGATAACGTGATGATAATGTCTCGCCCGTTATGCGGATTTTTCTGTTAATCAGTATTTCTGCTATATTGGATATGGACATGTTGTAAATGTCAACCATGAACCGGAACGAAGGTGTGAGGTTTGTTTTTTGCATTAATTGTGAGCTTTCAATTAAAAAGTCATGGGCGTATGCCGAGGCATTAAGATACAGGGCGATAGCGGTTTTGGGTTCTTTACGTTCGAACGTGCGCGCTTTAAGAACGGATAGTTCGGAAATGGCAATCATTAAATTAGGATCATGGGTCGTTTTGTATTGTTTCTCAAGTTCGCTGAATGCAAATTCAGGATCGGAACCAAGCTTTTTGTCAAGAAACAAAAGGCGCAGTGTTTGTTCCGTGCCCGGGCTAATTGATGAAGAATTGAGAACGGTCTGGTCCAGCCGTTTAAACATCTGAAACTGATCGACATACTTATACGAATACTGAGGCGCACAGCCAGATAAAATACTCATTGTAATTAGAAAGGAATATACAAAAAGATAACGGCTGTATTTCATAGTAAGGTACTCCTTAAAATGGTTGGTGAGATTAAAAGGCATGACATAAATATGCCTTAATATACTCTTTAAAATCGATGAAATAAAGCAAATTTTAGTATCGGAAAGGTATTTATCTTTGATGCGGGCATAAACAAAAAAGGCGCAATATATTTCAATTGCGCCTTAACTTATTATTATTGAGTTGGTTATTTCGGATTCCTGTCACTGGTTGTGAAGAAGTCGCCATACAGGTTATATCCGTCTCTCGGAAGGCGATGGCTTCCGGCGTCAGTATGGTTTGACGCCCAGATTACAAAACGGCGGAGGTCTGCCGGATTCGGGTTGGAATAGATACGCGAATCGGAAGCCACAGCAGGGCATTGCTGGTCGCGGTATGTTTTTGCGTTGAGGCGGAATTCCTCACCTAATTTAGTACCGTAATATGTCACGAACTGACCGAAAATGCCAAGGCTTCCGGTATCTTCAGCCTGCCATGTCACCAGATAATAATAGTCACGCCCGCCTGCCGCCGCAGGGGCAACTTCGATCTGCGTACCATCGTTTGTACTGATTTGCATTTCACTTGACAGGAAGTACATATAGCTGAATACATTGACGAAGCTATACACTGCCCGCCCCCTGATGCCTGCATAGGCGGTACTGCTTTGCGCTGTATCCCATGCGACCAGATAACTGAACCCATTGGTACTGATATTCACGTTTTCATGATGCTGGTCGAGGTATTGAGTGGCGATTTCTGTATGCGGTATTATCGTATTGCCATTGAAATCAAGAAGCTGTCCGCATATATTGTAGCCCCTGTTCCAACCGTTATACGGGTAATAACTGTATACAACCATGTAGCTTCGATAGGTTTCGTACGGATACTTATTGCTTTCAATATCAATTGACCGGGCGAACCCCATGCCCAAGATTACTTTTACCTCACCGAGTGTACCGTCAGCGGCGACTTTTCTCCCCAGAACCCGTGTGCTGTGATACGATTCAGTCCATATCACAAAATAGTCATACCCGTCTGAAGCGACAGCCACTTCGCCATACAATCCGGGCCATGATTCGTTAATGATTATTTCGGCACCGATTTTTTCACCCTGAGCGCTTATAAGTTGCCCGCGGACTTGTTTATTTTCCCCGGAAGCTACTGCTGTTTGAAGCCAGACAACCAGAAAATTCGTACCATTGCTCGCCACATCGGGGTTAAGGGACATATTGCTGAACGCTATTTTTCCGGCGGGTAACGGGTTGCCCTCAAGGTCGAATGAACAGCCGACCGCTTTCTGGATGGTTGCATTATAATATGGGGAGCTATGAGCCGCCTGCTGTCCGACGACAAAATAAGATGTGCTGCTTCGGGCAGTCTGCGGGCGTACGTAATCATTCTGGCTGTTGAAATAGATGTCTTTTGCGGCATAAGATGTCGCCGTTAGCCCAAGGGTTAGTGTTATTAGCGATGCAGTCATCAGGGTCTTCATGGTAGTCTCCTTCATACATGTTGCGGCATGGAATGTACTGTTCATGTTTATTTATTAAAGAGCACATACAGCGTGCTCTAATAAAAATCATTGTTTACATCATAGAAGGCAGTTACATGTTATATTATAGCAGACTACATATGACAAAATCTTCATAATTATGTTTCAATGACAGGGAAAAAAATATGTCAGTATAACGGCAGAATGAAAAAGCAGTACCATCTTGCAGTTGAAAAAATATTAAAAAAACTTGTGGTCTGATTTATTATAATACTAGAATAGGTAAAATATGTCGGCATTTTTTCCTGTCATAACGATAGGATATTAACCTGTATCGCGCAGTAAAATGATTAATAAGAAACGCTGTGTGTGAATATGACTATCTCGGAAAAAGAATTACGCTCAATGCTAAGCGCTGTGCCGGTAGGTATTTTTACTACTGATTTCAACGGAACAATAACTTTCTGGAATCAGGCGGCAGAAGACATGACCGGCTATACGCGTACGGAAATAAGCGGCAACCTCTGCCGGTATTTTCTCCCTGCCCGCCCTGATACGCCAGCGAAAAATGATGAGTTGTGCTCGGTCTTCTGCGGGGGCAAACTGCGCAACTGCGAATGTTTTTTTAAACATAAAAACGGTATGTTGATTTCGATCCTGATGAGTTCGTCTCTGCTGACCGATCAGGCAAAGAAACCTGTCGGCATTGTCGGTACCATGACTGACATCACCTATTTCCATAATATTGAGGAGCAATACAAAAGTTTATCGCAGTCGCTTGCGAACCGGTATTCGTTCGGTTCCATTATAGGAAGAAGCGAACCGATGCGGCGTGTGTATCATATGCTGGAACGGGCGGCAGAATCGGACGCCACAGTGCTCCTGCTTGGCGAAAGCGGTACGGGCAAAGAACTTGCCGCGCGGGCAATCCATTATAACAGCGGCCGCAAAGATAAGGTAATGGTGACTGTCAACTGCTCCGCGTTCCCTGAAACACTGCTCGAAAGCGAACTGTTCGGACATGTGAAAGGCGCTTTTACCGGGGCGCTTCGTGATAAGGAAGGCCGTTTTGAAGTGGCTGATGGCGGAACCATTTTTCTCGATGAAATAGGCGATATCAGCCCGCTTATTCAGGTGAAACTTCTCAGAGTACTGCAAACAAAGACCATAGAACGGCTTGGCGACCATACCAGTAAAAAAATCGACGCACGTATTGTTACCGCTACAAACAGGGATTTGACGAAAATGTTATCTGACGGCACATTCAGGGAAGACCTCTATTACCGGCTGAAAGTATTCCCTGTGACGTTACCTCCTCTGCGGGAAAGAAAAGAGGATATCCCTCTCTTGATCGATTATTTCATCGGCAGGTTTAACGAAAGCACGGGTAAATCAATAAAGGGAGTTGATCCTGAGGCGCTGAAATATATGCTCGATTATTGCTGGCCGGGCAATGTACGGGAACTGGAAAACGCCATTGAACATGCCTATGTGCTCTGCCGGTCGGATAGTATTCAAATCTCAGATTTGCCCCATGAACTCTTCAGTGAAAACAGCGGAGGGGCTTTATGTAAACATAGACAACAGCTTTCGCCCAAACGGCACGAAAAAGAAATGCTTATAGAAGCCTTACAACAGGCGGGCGGTAACCGGAGCCTCGCCGCGCAGTTGCTGGACGTTTCGCGGGTAACCGTGTGGAAGCGGATGAAGCGGTACGGATTGTTGTAACTTAGGTGTTAATCATATGTTAATTTAAGTGTTAATTATTAACAAATAAATTAACATTAATGTGTTCTGGATCAACGATGTTAAAATATTTTAATTCACTTTATATGAATATGTTGTGATGTATTTTTGTTACGCCTGATTCAAGGCTGGCATATTGGTTGCAATGTGGCATTGTATGAAAACCTTAACAGAGAGGAGATCACACAATGAAGGATTATACATCTCAAACATTAGCGACATTGCTCGAATCAACAGACAAACCTGTGCTTATCGATTTTTTCGCGCCGTGGTGCGGGCCGTGCCGTTTGCAGGCTCCGGTTCTTGAAGATTTCGCCAGTGAACACAGCGGCGCAGTTGTTGTGGGCAAAGTGGATGTGGACGCGAATCAGCACCTTGCGGCACAATACAATATTTTCAGTATCCCGACGCTGATTCTGTTTAAAAACGGCAGGGAAAAACAAAGGCTGGTTGGACTGCAGGATAAGAAAAACCTTAAAACCGCTGTTTTATCTGCGGCGGGCGAGGGACAGCAATGAAGAAGAATCTTATAGATTTGGTTACATCGTATCCGAAGTTAATCATCATACTTAGTATTGCGGCGGCAATCGGGATCGGGCTGTTTATACCGCGCATAAAAATAGATACTGATCCTGAAAATATGCTGTCCGAAGACACGTTTGTGCGCAGGTTTCATCATGAAGTTAAACAGGAGTTTGACCTGTATGATTTCCTTATTCTCGGGATTGTGAACGATGAGGATGCGCACGGCATATTCAATATCGATTCTCTTACGAAAATATATGAGATTACTGAGAAGATTAAGCTTATCGACGGGGTCATCGCCCGCAACATAATCAGCCCCTCAACCACAGATTCCATAACGCAGGCAGGACTCGGAGCGGTAGAATTCAAGTGGCTGATGGCTCAGCCGCCTAAGACGCAGGAAGAGGCTCTTCAGATACGCGACGAAGCGAAAAACAACCCGATGCTGAACAATACCCTCATTTCCGAAGACGGGCATGCGCTTGCGTTGTATATACCTATCAAATCAAAAGATATGAGTTACCGTATTTCAAAGGAGATACAGAAGATCGCCTCAGGGTTCAGCGGTAATGAGCAGTATCACATCACCGGATTGCCGGTGGCTGAAGATACCTTTGGGGTGGAGATGTTTCGCCAGATGGCGATATCGGCTCCTATGGCTGGGTTGATTATTTTTATCATGCTATGGATGTCGTTCCGTAAAATATCAGTCATTATTGCCCCTATGGTTCTTGCCATGATGACTGTGATTATCACCATGGGCCTGCTGATCGGATTCGGGTTTACCGTGCATATAATGAGTTCCATGATCCCTATTTTTCTTATGCCGATTTCCGTAGTCGATTCCGTACATATTTTAAGCGAGTTTTACGATCACTACCCGCGTACCCGCGACAAACGGAAAACAATATCACAGGTGATGCACCACCTGTTTTCTCCGATGCTGTATACCTCACTAACCACTATGGCGGGTTTTATGTCTCTGGCGCTTACTCCCATACCGCCGGTTCAGGTATTCGGAGTATTTGTTTCAATAGGTGTGGGCGTAGCATGGTTATTGACCATGACATTTATACCGGCATATACACTGCTCCTTCCTGAAAAATCGCTTCAGAATTTCGGGATTCGTGAGCATGAAGAAGAAAACAGCGTTCTTGCCAAATTCCTCAAATCGGTCAGTTCTGTTTCCGTTCGGTTCAGCAAACTGCTTATAGCGTTTTTTGGTGTTTTGATAGTGTTTTCCATAATAGGGATAATGAAAATCAATATTAATGACAACCCTGTCAAATGGTTCAGGCCGGACCACCCTATCCGTGTGGCGGATGTCGTGCTGAATGAGCATTTCGGCGGTACGTATACTGCGTATCTTGTTTTAAAAGGGGCACAGGAAGAGACATTTAAACAGCCGGAGATGCTCAATTATATCAGCGCCCTTGATGATTATCTTGTACAGAAAGGTGATGTGGGCAAAGCCACTACTCTTGCTGATGTGGTGAAAAAAATATATTCCGAGTTGTTGGAAGGCAACCCTGATTATTATCGTATACCTGATTCTCCTGAAGCGGTGGCGCAGTGCCTGATATCATTTCAGAATTCGCACAAGCCGGACGACCTGTGGCACCTGACAACACCCGATTATAACAAGGTCAATATCTGGATTCAGCTCAAAAGCGGCGACAATCAGGATATGGAACGGGTTGTCGGGCAGGTTGAAGAATATATCAAGCAGAATCAGCCTCCCATACCGTTTGAATTCGATTGGGCGGGGTTGACGTTCATCAATACCGTGTGGCAGGACAGAATGGTGGGCGGCATGCTTAATTCACTGCTCGGCAGTTTTGTGATGGTGTTTGTCATGATGGCGTTTTTATTCCGGTCTGCGCTCTGGGGCTTTCTGGCTATGGTGCCGTTGTCCATAACCATAGCGTTGATTTACGGGCTGATCGGCTGGATTGGCAAAGATTACGATATGCCCACGGCGGTGTTGTCATCATTGACACTCGGCTTATCAGTCGATTTTGCGATCCATTTTCTGGAACGAACCCGTGAAATTCATAAGAAGTTCGGGTCATGGATGGAAACCAATCGTGAACTGTTCGGCAGTTCCGGCAGGGCGATATCGCGTAATGCTCTGGTCATAGCCATCGGCTTTACGCCGTTGATGCTTGCTCCGCTGGTACCGTACAAAACAGTCGGTTTTTTTATGATGGCGATTATGTTCTGCTCCGCGTTCGTTACTTTGTTTGCGTTGCCTGCCTTGATTACCGTATTGCAAAAACGGCTGTTTGTTGCTGAGAATAAAGGGATTCTGTGCAAGTGGTGCAGTTGTTTTGTCATGCTGGCGGTCGCGGTATTCGGCATAGCGTACACTACATTTTACTGGAATCCGTTTAAGTTTGTGTCTATGGTGATAGTGCTTATACTGGCTATTACCTGTCGAATCCTTTCACAGCGTAAAGCGTGTAAAATATCCACTGAATCCGAAGAAAAAAAGGGGATTGTATCATGAAATATAGAGCGATGAGCGTTTTAACCGCAGTATCACTCCTGACAGGCATAACATGCCTTCAGGCGCAGGAAACAATGACTGTCGATGAAATTGTCACTAAAGCCAACCATACCGCGTATTATGGCGGCGACGACGGCAAAGCGCGGGTGCACATGGTTATTACCGATAAACTCGGGCGTACCCGCGAGCGCGATTTCACCATTTTGCGCAAAGATTTGCAGGACGGCGGCGAACAGAAATTTTACGTTTATTTCAACGACCCTTCCGATGTGCGGAAAATGGTGTACATGGTATGGAAACATATCGGCAGTGACGATGACAGGTGGCTCTACCTGCCCGCGCTTGACCTTGTACGGCGTGTCGCCGCGAGCGACCGGCGGTCGAGCTTTGTAGGATCGCATTTCGTGTATGAAGACGTGTCAGGGCGGAGCATTGAAGAAGATACTCATACGCTGGAAGAAACCACAGACGAGTTTTTCAAGATCAAAAATGTGCCGAAAGACCCGTCCATCGTCGAATTTTCATATTATTATATCTGGATCGATAAGGAAAATTTTATGCCCGTGAAAGCGGAGTATTATAACAAACAGGACACTCTCTACCGCAAGGTTGAGGCATTGCAGGTTGAGGATATTCAGGGCATACCGACGGTTACTAAATCGCAGGTCACTGATATAGAAGCTGGCGGGAATACGGTTTCTACGTTCAGCGAGGTTCAATACAACGTTGGTATCGATGAATCGATATTTACTGAACGTTACCTGCGCCGCCCGCCGCGTGAATGGATCCGCTAAAAATGGGAGTGTGCATGAAATCAAAAACAAGTTTAGTGGTAGTGCCGTTAATGCTTGTACTGCAATCAGCGGTTATCGCTGAGGAAGAAGTAAAACAATCATGGTTCGGCGATGTTATACCGCCCGTGCACGGGTTTCTGGAATATGGGCATGGTATCAGGACACAGAGCGACGACAGGCAGAAACACGGGACAATCTATCATGAAACCCGCTTACAGCTTGAAATGTTCAAGCGGTTCAGCGCGTTTGATATACAGCTTAAAAACGATATTACGTACGACGCATGGAAAGGTACTGCCGAATATGACCTGCGTGAAGCGTATTCAGCAATGTACCCGCTTGACTGGCTCGATATGAAGGTCGGGCGTCAGATACTGACGTGGGGAACCGGAGATTTTGTGTTTATCAACGACCTGTTTCCCAAAGACTGGCAATCGTTTTTTATAGGACGTGACGATGAGTACCTGAAAGCGCCTTCAGATGCCGTGCGGACAATCTTTTATCCGGTGGTGTTCGATCAGGACGTTACAGTGGATTTCGTGTGGATGCCCTATTTTCAGCACGACCGGTTTGTAACCGGCGAGCGGATATCGTACTATAATACCTTGCTGGATGACAAGGCGGGATTCAAAAATCAGGTGCATTATGAAGAGCCTGACCGTACATTTGAAAATTCGGTTTTCGCTCTCCGTTTAAGCAAAAACTTTTCCGGCACGGAAACAGCGCTGTATTTTTACAAGGGGTTCTATCCTCGCCCGCTCGGTTTCGATATGGAAGCGTGGCGTTCTGTTTTTCCTGAACTGAACGTGTATGGAGGAAGCATACGGCGAAGCGTATTGGGCGGTATCGGTAATGTTGAAGTCGGCTATTATGACTCTCAGGATGACGCGCACGGCGATGACCCTCTTATCGAAAACTCAGCGTTTAAAGGCGTAGTCGGTTATACCAGAGAACTGAAACGCGATTTGTCTCTGGGGCTCCAGTATTACTGGGAATATATGTCCGATTACGATGATTACCGCTCAGCAGTCGCTGTCCATGAAACCCGCGCAGATGAGCTTCGACAACTGGCCACCGTCCGTTTGACTCAGTTGATGATGATGCAGACGCTTAAGGTGTCTTTATTTACGTTTTATTCTCCAACCGATGAAGATGCGTATCTGCGCCCGTCCGTATCGTACAAATGGAGCGATAATGTGGAACTCTACGCGGGCGGTAATGTGTTTCTTGGCAGGGAAGAGCATACCTTTTTCGGTCAGCTGGAAGATAACACCAATATGTTTTTCAGAATACGATACAGCTTTTAATCCTTTGAAAGGAGGATGATATGAGAAAAGTGCTAATCTTTTTAGCGGGAACGGTAACCGGATTGATTCTATGCGGGGTGATGGTGTTTGTGCTCATGCCTAAAATGATGATTGTTACTCAACAGAGTAATTTTGATTATGATACCACCGTAGCGAAACTTGAGCAGTCAATACAGGATAACAGCTGGTCGCATAAAGGAACAATGCATTTTAACGATGATTTAATGAAAAAGGGCAGGGATCTTGGCGTTAAAGCCGGAGTGGTCAAACTGTGTAAAGCGGACTATGCGTATCAGGTACTTTCAACCCCTGCTGACCGGTTTGTAACCTGCCTTATGCCGTGCGGTTTTGGCGTGTGGGAAGATGGGCAAGGCAGAGTTTTTGTATCAAAAATGAATACCGGGCTGATGGGTAACATGTTTGGCGGCAATATAAAAAAGGTTATGGGCGGTGCTGTGAGCGCGGATGAAGAAAAGATTCTATCCGCAATTAAATAGATGTGAATAAGAAATGGTTATATCAATTAATCTTTCTTTAAAACCGGTACGGTAAAATAGAAGGTTGCTCCCTGTCCGATTTCGGATGCAACCCATATTTTTCCGTTTAAGCTGTTCATTATTTTGCGCGTGATATTGAGCCCTGCGCCGGTTCCGTCGTATTCAGTGCGGGAATGGAGACGGACAAAGAGTTCGAATATTTTATCATGGAATTTCGGTTCAATGCCTATTCCGTTATCCTTGACATAAAACTCGTGATAATTGTCTTTTTGGGTATATCCGATTTCAATGACAGGGTGTTGGTTCGGTATTTTTGAGGAATACTTAATGGCGTTATTAATGAGGTTGAGAAACACTTCCCGCAATTTTACCCGGTCGGAATAGATGACGGGCATTGTATCCCGGACAATAAGTTCCACATTAAATCTGTTAAAATCCGATTCAACACTTTCCCTGACTGAGACGATTAGATCGTTTACATGGAATTCTTCGTACGGGTTCTTTATTTTATTGACCTTGGATAGGCTGAGAAGATCGGATAATAAAGTGCTCATGTGATAGGCCGTATGCTGAATCCGGTCTATAAAATGTTTCGAGTCATTGTCGATTTGGGCGTATACCTTTTCTCTAAGCAGTTTACCGTAAGCCTGAAGTGTCTGGATGGGAGAACGGAGGTCGTGGCTTAATATAGCCATCAGCCCGTCGAGTTCCTGATTTACATGTTCCAGTTCTTCCTGCTTTATAGCCATTTCATCCATGAGCCGTTGTTTTTCTAGTTCCGCTTTTTTTTCTGTCGGTAATATCCAGCCCGTATATGTTTACGTATCCGGATTGTATCAGGGGTGCGAAGCTGAAACAGAACGTCTGTCCATTATTAATATCTTCTTCGATGCGGACAGGATTTCCGCTTGTAATTGTTTCTTGTATGACTGACTGCCATGTTCTCGATATCAAAGAGCCGTTTCGCAGTCCTGTCTGGGCGAGAAAAAAGTCTGCGGGCTGGTTTGTGTATATTATTGTTCCGTCGAAAGATATCCTCATGACGGGGTTCGGGTTTTCAAGCGGGAATTTGGCCATTTCCTCCATCTGTTTTTCCGCAGTTCTTCTTTGTGTAATGTCTTCGATTGTAAGAAGAATTAAGGGAATTCCGATTTCATCCAGTATAATCTGGCGCGCATTTAAAAGCATTATCCTGTGCCCGATTGACAAAAAATCATGGCTGATTTCAAAATCCCTGAGAGATTTGCTGATGGGGAGCACTTCTTCCAATGCGTGTTTTAATTCCGGTATGTTCCACTGATGGTCACACAATTCGTAGATTAGTTTCTGTTCGGTATCTTTAACCGTTGTATCGAATTTATGATAAAATATTTTATTTGCTTCTATAACATGTAGTTCGGAGTTGAGAATCAGGAGTGATTCGCTGATGGAATTGACTATCGCGTCCGCAAAAATGCGGGAAATTTTAGCTTTATCCATAAGCCGTTTCTGATCATTTGGAGATGGTACGTTTTCAATAGAATGCTGATGAACCAGTCTGGCAAGTTCACGAGCGATTTGTTCCGGCGTTAAAAACATGTCGATGCAATTACCGTTGCCGTTACAGTGTGAGGAATCGTCATGAGTCAGCCTTTGGGCATGAGCAAAAGTTTTGCCGCCTGCGTTTTTTATCTCTGATAAGCCGGAGAGGGCATGAGAACCGGAACCGGAAAGAAGGATGCCAATTGCCTTATTGCCCTGTGTTTTTGCAATAGAACGAAACATGTGTCCGAGTGTGGTCTCATGCATTTGTTCTTCTGAAGCAACAAGCTTGCCGTTTGATAGCGAAAACGGGACATTTTCCTGCACAATATACACATGGTTCGGCTTCAGGCGTGTATTATGTTTTGCCGGGTAGAAGGATCGTTTTGGTTTCAGCGAATCGATCTGTCCGATTATATCCGGCGTGTCTTGGTCCGGATAGGGAACAATTATAAGAGTCATGCCCGTATGCTCAGGAAGAGTGTTTAAAAAGCGGTTCAATGAACTAAGGTTTTCTTTTGATACACCGATAGCGACAACAGGATGTAGATTTCTTATGCCCTTTGTCATTGCGGGTCTCTCGTCAGAAAGAAAGTTTGCCGATATTTTTTTCATCGTATAATATCGTATTGTATATGGTTTTTTCTATATTCATAATACTCTTTCTGAGAATAATATCAAGCAGTAATTTAATGAGAACGGTCAAATATAAGCAAATATCTTATAGTGAGGAAGTTATCTTTTTAATGCATAAATAGTGAATAATTATTTATATGCATCATTGCATATAAATTTTGATAGAAGGAAGAGAAAAATGTTCATTTAATAAATCTCAGGCAAGCGCTGGCTGTTTTCATTAGCAGTTATAAACCCTTACAGGGATTAGTGTTAATACCTTAATTCAAAAATAAACATTTTTTCTAAGGACTGAATTGAAAATGGCTTTTTTTGTAATAAAATGCCTTTTTGCGGTGCTTTAAATATACTTTATTGATTTCATTCGTCAGAGTGCTATACTTAATTTGAGAGCGATGAAAAAGTCACAAGAGAATGTCATTGCGAGCCCCAAAGGGGCTGTGGAAATCTCAGATCTATTCATTTTGAGATCACCACGTCGCTAACGCTCCTCGTGATGACATCTTAAAAGAGGAACTTAGAATCTTTTTCAGCACTCCCAATTTACAGTTTCCAGCCCGAACCGAAAAAATAACAACAGGTAAAGAATGCGATTTGTTTTTCTGATAATTATCAGTTTGTGTTGTCTCATTGTTTCTTTGTATGCGCAGGATGCGGATCATTACTGGGGGCAATGGCATGGCCCGGCGAACGGCAGAGCGTGTGTGCCTGAAGCTCCGGGCCCTGATCTCCGTTTAGCGTGGTCGCTGAACCTTTTCGATCCGTATGACAATGATTCTCTCATGGGGAATTTCGGGTATCATGTCACCAACATATATAATGAAGGCACGCTTGTACGGGCTGATGGGTCATATATCTACCTGAAAATCAATCGTGATTATACCGGCGCCGCAGACCCGACCGTATGGAAGATCGACCCGGTCACAGGAGCCCGGCTGACTTCGTACCCGAAAGCCTCCGGTGAAGATACGTGGGTGTCACGCGCGTTTCAGTTGTACGATTCGCCTGATGGAGCAGTATCCCTGCATGCGGCATGTTTTTACGGGACGAACTGGGACACTGTTAACCTTGATAACGACTCTACCGCCAAGTATCTCGGTGATAGCCATTCCTGTCTTGGTTCGCGTGTGCTCATGGGCAAATGGGCGTGGAGAAACAACAGGTTCCGTTCTCCTCATTCCATAGCATATTATCACGGCGGTGAACTGCAATGGTGGAACGGAACCGGGTATGCAGTTCGGGTAGAGGAAGATTTTTCGCTGATTGATCATGCATGGGACGATTCCAAATGTGTTCTTTTTGCGCTTACGGGATATGCTGGCGGAGTTCCGTACGAGAAAGCTCGGTATTGGGTACTGGATAATGAAGGATCTGTCACTATGGATGTGGAAATAGCCGATATTTACCGTCCAGCCGGTTCAACGTACTGGCGTCCTTCCAATACCGATATCGTCATGAAACTGGCGGTTAAAGGCGATTATATATACGCTATTGAGCGACGTACCAGCGTGGAGACAAACCTCGTCAGGCGTCAGATCAGCGCCGGTTTTGTGAACAGCGGCGAAATTGCGCTGGGTACGGAGTATGCCAACCGCTCTCTGTCGTATTGTATTGATGACAACGCGGTGTATGTGCAATGGCCTGCAAAGATATCGGCGTACAGCCTTGACCTGAGCGCCGTACTATGGGAGCAGGAAACTCCGCTCCGCACAGTGCGTCATTCCGATATACAGGGATTTGACTATTACCGGTGGCCCGGAACACGTAACTACTCCTGTCAGACCATTGCCTGTAACGGACAATATATTTATAGTACAGCCGACGACCGTTTTCAGGTTCATCGCGCTTCGGACGGGGCGCTGGTGTACCAATACATATTAACCGATGTCCCGCACAGAGCAAGCCATGAAACAAAGTACCGGGTTATCGGGGAACCGGGTGATATTATTCTCATGCCTGATTGTGTTGTTGTGGTGTCTCAGCTTAACTGCACGCGTATCTGGGCGTTTCGCCCTGACAGCGAGGCGGCGCAGGCGCCTGAACTGATCGACCCGTCGAATGATACGGTTGTTGCATATGAAGGCGAGACGCTGGAGTACCAGATTCAGCTTGCCAAAGGCGCCGGACCGTATACATGGAGCATTGATCCCGCTACGGACGACAGCGTGGAACCATTCCTGACAGTGACTGATTCAGGCGAGATAACCGGCTGGACACCGGCACCGCAGGATTCCTGCCATACCTATGGCATTGTGGCATCCGTGTCAAATGTAAACGGCTCGGATTCCGTATCGTTAAACGTGACTGTGCTGGAGTCGCCTGTAACCCTTACATTATGCGATTTTACGGATAATAACAGAATAGAGGCGCCCGGGTTCAGTGAAGCGTACTATGACGCGTATTATGCCGGGCCGCATCATGTAGTCAAAGGCACAGGCAGGTATTTCCGGGCTGGCGAACAGTTGATTTTCCATTTCAGGAATGACTCTGATGCCACTATTTCAGCTCAATACCCGCAGATATCATTTACTCATGAAGATAGAATGTCTCAATATTCATCTGATACAGTAAAAATGCAGTATATCCCTGTCGGCAGTGTGTATATAAGCCCTCATTCCACGGCCACCAAGTCATTTACACTGAACAAGGTCGATGAAGGGTTCCATACTATGGTGAATGTCTGGCACACAGGGTTGACACTTGATAAAATAGAACTGAGGGGCGCTTTTTTCATACCTGTGCCTGACCCGGGCGATGATTACTATACTGTTCCCGGGTATACTGTGGTTATGGATGGTTCAGGCTCGTCGAATCCGCAGGGGACACCGCTTGAGTTTGAATGGGATTTTGGCGATCTGACCGATTTTGGAGTTGCAGAGACTGTTGAACATGCG
Organism: Candidatus Auribacter fodinae; assembly: GCA_003599815.1. Taxonomy (GTDB): domain Bacteria; phylum Auribacterota; class Auribacteria; order Auribacterales; family Auribacteraceae; genus Auribacter; species Auribacter fodinae. Next base: position 18,696 of record QZJZ01000074.1, on the reverse strand, counting down.
TATGCGTCAACGGGCGAGTATACGGTATCGTTACGGGTTAGAAATGCCGGGGACAACTGGTCTGTGCCCAGGTCGGTTATTGTATATGTTCTTGATAATGATGGTGATTATGATTGTGACGGTATAATGAACAGTGAGGAGCTTGCGTACGGCACGGCTCTAAATAACAATGATACGGACTATGACGGCATGTTTGATAAATGGGAAATCGATAACAACCTCGATCCGCTGGAATCAGGTGACGCGTCTCTGGACAACGATAATGACGGCGTATCCAACAATGTCGAACATGCGTTCGGGTCGAATCCCCATAGTGTGGACACTGATAATGACGGGCAAACGGATTATCAGGAAATCGTCGCGGGGATGGATCCTGCTGACCCTTCATCATTTTTTGCCATGTGCGGCTGTGAAATAACCCCAGTGCAGGATGGTGTTGCGGCTACCATCACATGGACAAGCGCCGAGCCCGGACAGGAATATGGATGGTACACCATTTACTGGAAACATCCTGCTGACGAGCAATGGACGGAAGTTGGCTCACGCGTCTACAATGAGGCAAGTACACATAATGGTGACGGTACCCAGTCATGGACAGATACGTCTATTACTCAGGATACTGAAACCAGAATATACAAAGTTGCGGCGCAATCCTACCTTGACCTCAATAGCGGCGACGGTACTCTGCTCAAAAAAAACTGATATGCTGTTTCCTTTCTTATTTCACTGGCGTTGTTGAAGATAATCGTTTTGGTCTTATAGAAGCGCTCAAAATATCTTAAAGAAGAATGGAACAAATAACAGACTATATTGTTTAATTCGATAAATCCCCGACTACAATTTTTGCACTGGAACAGTGGCAAGTATAGACATCAATGACAAACAGTTAAATTGAGGAGTGGACAGATGCGAATGACAAAAGCGTTACTCGTTGCAGTGGTATTCTTCATCATTATGGTATTCAGCTATGCGGGGGCGTACAGCGAAGAACTTGCGGAGACAATTTATTATCATGTTCTTGGCAGAACCATAGAGTATAACAATAAAATTTATTGTTTCGGCGGTTACTCATGGTATTCAGGTTATGGTGTTAACGGAGCGAATAAGTCGGAAGTCTATGATCCTGCGGCTAACACATGGGCCGAGCTGGCGAATATGCCGGAAACACGGTCACATTTTGCTCTATTTGAGCTGGATGACAGGATTTTCCTTATCGGCGGACAGCGATGGCAGGGCAATCTGAGCGATGCGGTATATGCATATAACCCTGCAACTAATTCATGGAGTGAGTCATCCAATTACGGAACTTTGCCAAACAAAATAATTTCGCCGCAGTGCGCTACGGTGAACGGTACGGTGTACCTGATGTTTGGTTCTACCAGTATCTATGGAAGTCCGGGATTTGCATTGGATGATATCTACAAATTCAATCCTGATGCGGAAAATATTAATGAGCAATGGGAACCGCAAGGCGCTCCGATGCCCTATCCTGTGGAATGGGGTTCTATGGAAGTCCATGACGGCAAAATCTATGTGTTCGGGTGCGGGCATCAGGAAGTGTACGGCACGCATTTTTACCGTACCCGCATACAAATATATGATCCTGAAACAAAAAAATGGTCGTTCGGGCGAAAACTTGACGATGACATTTATATACCTGCCCCAGAAACAACGTATGGTTTTTATTTTGATACGGTGAAACAAGGGAACAAAGCGTATCTGTTTGTTTCTTATAGATTTAATACCCCCGGATCATCATCCACAATAAAAGACAAGGTCTATGTCTATAATTTTGAGACCGATGCATGGACATGGATGGATTTCAGCGATTTTCTGGCGTCTGCCTCACTCTATCACCAGACACTTCACAATGATTTAACCGTTTTTGGTAACGATGTTTATTTTATGGATCAGTTTGACTTTACCAGAAAAAAAGTTCATCGCCTTGACCTTACTTCGCTTGAGTATCTGCCCTGTTCACCTGCCGGGGAAATAACGCATGATATAGATGAATTGCGCATCGATTCTGCCGGCACGTATCAGGTTGAAACTGTCTATTATCTTGAAAATATTACTAGTATATTTTCCTGCACGTTAGAAATATACGACCCTGAGTTCATAGAGACAAATAACATTGATAATGAAGGATTTATACGTATTAAAGTATGGTATGACGGGGATCTCAACACATGGACTGCGCCTCAGCAGGGTTATTCCGGGACATATAATTTCTACCCTCAAGACGCAGCGTATCCCCCTGAATACATCTATCTTGATAGTAGCACCTTGTCGGTGAGTATAACTCCTGAGCCTGCGAACAACAGAGTAAAGATTCTATGGAATTTTAAACTCAATTCGTCTAATCCCTGGCGGGCTGGCTCTACAAGCCTGAATTATGTTTTGTTCAGAAGCCGTTTGCACACATGGGAAGGTGGAAGTGTGGAAAAAGGAGTATGGACAAATGAAGATTCAGTAGCATATTTCAATAATCTTTCCGAACCTGCCGGCGGAAGCAAGGCAATTTATTTGTGGGACGAAACCATAACTCTGCTTGATTCTGAACTTGCACTGAAGAATTTTCTGAGCTTTGTCAATGCCCCGCACGGCATTGAACGCAACAAGATTGATACGGTATTTTTTGCTTTCAGGAGAGATGGACAGTATCTCAAGGATTATCCGGTTAATCACGAGGAAGTAAGTAAAATTCGGCGTTTTATCGCCGAACTCCATAGCCGTGGGATTAAAGCTTATTATTTGGCTGGCGACCCTGCGTGGGCGCTGTCTTCTGAAATTTCGACTGCAAAACAGCATATTGATGCGGTAAACGCCTATAATTCAGCATTTACGACCGTCCTGCCCGAAGAACGCTTTGACGGTATTCATTTTGATATAGAGCCGCATTTGTTGGATGCGTACAAAACGGGCAATCCTTCTGTGAAAGGAGAAATACTAACTGATTTTACTGATGGGATTCATGAATATGCGAATTACATTAACGGGAAAAGCTGGTATGTCAGTGATTTTCGATTTGGTGTTTCAATTCCGTTCTGGTACGAACGGTACGTGGAAAATGGAGAGGAAATAACGTATTGCGAAGTGACGCATGAATCATCAACTAAAGATGTATTTAAGCATATACTTGATGATGTTGATTTTATATCAATCATGAACTATAACATCGGCGCCGATGCTCCGGGCTTAAGCCAGCATGAACTTGCGTATGCTGGGGCCTCTGATTCGGTTTATGTTGCTTTTGAGACATTGTTTAATAACTGGCAGGATCCGGGAGTAAATGTTTCTTTCTGGGAAGCAGGCAATACTCGTCTCGACATTATGGCGCGACGAACTGAAACAATGTACGCATCCAATGCCGCTCTGGCTGGTATAGCATATCATTTTTATGAGATGCCGAGCCAGAATGGGTATGCCAACATGCCGCTTCATGAATCAGGCGCGCGGGATTTATCTTCGGAATCGCCTGTGTGCACGGTTATAACGCCAAACGGTGGAGAAAGTTATGAAGTGTCTGATACGATTTCAGTAACATTTGAAGTCTATGACACTGATTCTGAGACTCTCTATGTTGATGTGGACTTATATCAGGGCGGCGTTTTTTATCGCAGTATCGCTACTGCCATGGAAGTGAATGTCGAGTCTGCTGTCTATGTGACAACCATTACATTTTCTGAGTCAACTGATGCGGCCGATTATAAAATCAAGGTTACGGCATCGGATCTTGCTGAGGATATAACTGCATCGGATATGTCGAATTTTAATTTTTCAATCAGTGCGACGGGTGACTCACTGGCTGTGTATTATCCTTTTGATGAAGCTGATTACAATCTATCCGAAGGCGTGGTTTATGACAGAAGCGGCAATGGAGTGGATGCATCCATTCAAAGTGCCGCTCAGGCGTATCCCGACTGTGACGGGCTGATAGGCGGCGCATTCCGGTTTACAGGGGGACAGCAGGGGTTTCTTCAGGCGATATCCAACCCTCTTGCCGGCGCGGGTACGTTTACGGTATCTTTCTGGTTCAAATCTGATGATTTATATGAACAGTCAGGTGAATTAAAAAACTATTGTTTTGTGAGCGCCGTTACCTCTGATGGCGGCATAACATCCGGACTGGTAACCAGTTTACCGAAACTGGAATTATGGGACAGTAGCGGGCAGTCGTTCTTATCTGCTGAAAAAACGGCAATAAGGGATATGGATTCTTATTTTATCGAAGGCGGATGGCATTTTTATTCTGCTGTATACAACGGCTCGAATGTTATCGAATATATTGACGGGATTAACAGATTAAACTCGTTCAAACTGTCTACGCCGTTGAGCGGTTCGAGCCTGCGTGTTGCCGGCGGTATTGATTCATTAGCGTCTAACTTTAACGGCTGGATCGATGAACTGCGTATCCACAGCAGAGCATTGACCGAAGATGAAATTCTCTATTTATTCAATACCGGGCAGGGTCGTACAGATCAGGAGGTGGATTCTTATTATGCTCAGCAGTCTGATGACAAACCGTATTTATCACGCAGAGGAATTGATTCCGATAATGACCTGCTCACAGACAATGACGAAGATTTCGGTTTGCCGCTTGACACTGCGGGGAACATACTGCTTGTTGGTACGGATAAGTATAATGCTGATAATGACGGTGACCGCTTATCTGATTATGCCGAAGCGGTTGCGTTTGGATCGTCACCGCTTGACGATGATGTGGATAATGACGGGATCAATGATTATCAGGAAAGCATAGTGTTTAATACCAATCCGAATTTTCCTGATACGATTATTTTTAAAGAAGATTATAACGCCTACACAGCAGGCAATGATCCGAATAGCGTTTCTCAATGGTTTGTTTTTGGGCAACAGCATACCTATAGGATTATCGCCGGTGATGGTGTTAATAACTTTGTACGGATTGGCCTGTATTCCCCTTATGGCGATGTTCCGCCCGTATGGGCGCCTATTGGCATCGGACAGTGGAGCGCATGGTCGCCGGCTAAGGATTTTTCTAATTCGAAAATCGCGTTTGACGTAAAAACGAATTTGCCGTTTAGTGTTCCGCAAGTAATAGGCGTTCAGATATTTGCGCGATGCATCGAAACAGACGAAATTCTTCCGTTCAGAGTTCCTGATTCAAAACTGCGCTCTATACCCTCCGCTTCGCAGGGCTGGGAAACCATGGTATTTGATATTGCTGAAGTGAATTCTGCCGAGGCGTATTGGAAAACACCGGATTTTACGATGGTGCAAAAAATTGAGATTATATTTATGCAAACCTCTAAAGATTTTTATGCATCAGGCGACGTGGAGATTGATAATTTTATCGGTGTTCAGTCGGACGAAAACTAAATTGGATTAAGCACTTAAACACAAAGGGCGGAAAAGAACTTAACTTCTTTTCCGCCCTGTTGTTTGACTGTAAATTGAGAGCTATGAAAAAGTCACAAGAGACTGTCATTGCCCTGCCCCGAAGGGGCTGTGGCACTCCCAGCTCTATTCAGTTTGAGATCACCACGTCGCTAACGCTCGTGATGACATCTTAAAAGAGGAACTTAGAGCATACCCAATTTTGTGATAATTATAACGAACTGTTTATCAGCTCTCTGCCGGCGATATTTCTTTGCAGTGAAGTGCCGACATCAACTGTTTCCGTATCCGCAACGGGCGTGAATCCAACGATTTCGCCACCCTGCAAAGTTCCTGAAACAACGGTTTCATGCGCTGTTGAACCGCTAAGGACAACACCTTCGCCGATAAACGCGCCGTCTTTAATGATAAGGTTATACGGCCCGGTATTTTCAATTCTGACTCCGTCCTGAATAGTGACATTTTTCCCTATGGTGATGTTATTCCCCGTTATATTGACATTAGCGCCGATTGTCGTGCCTTCGCCAATAGGTATGTCGGGGTTTATATAGGATGTATCTGAATCAGAAATAGTTACGCCTTCGTTTCTGAGCTGTTCACGAAGTTCAGCCTGTTCAACGGCACTCAGTATGTGTATCCTGCCGCTTTCAGCAACGCGTATGGAAAAATCCGTCATGCGGGTGTGCATCGCGCTTCCGCGCTGAATATCTCTGACCCGCGACCGTAAATAGCGTACCATGCCGTCACCGACAAATGAATGCATAACTTTGTTATCCGACAGAGCTTTAACCGCTTCGGCGTAGTTTGCGGGCAAGGTTTCTATGCCGCGGTCAGCCAGTTCCTGTGCGTCCATTTTAAATACGTTTTCAGATATCAGCGGGCGCGGTTCAAGCCCTTCACGTATACCGATCAGTCCTGCGTGGATCATTGCGGCGAACGCAAGGTGAGCGGTTCCCATGGGGTCGGGCATACGGAATTCTATGCGTGCCGCGCCTTTGCTCTCGTCAGGCCAGCCCGGTATGCGAACCATCGCTGACCTGTTGCGCACACCCATCACCGGAACGACCGGCGCTTCATATCCCGGTACAAGGCGGTCGTACGAGTTGGGATGCTGATTGGTCAGCGCCATTAATGCAGGCGCGTAGCGGAGTATGCCTTCCGCGTATGATTCACCGAGAGGTGAAAGCCCGGATTCGGTGCGGGAGTCTGTGGCAAAAGCATTTGTGCCGTCAGATACCCGTTTCAGCGATTGATGAACGTGCATGCCGCTTCCGTTTTCGTTCGGTAATATTTTGGCGTTGAACGAAGCGCGCAGGTTATTGCGTTCAGCCGCTTTTTTGACTATATATTTGTACAGCATGATGTCGTCAGCCATTTCCAGAGCCGGTTTGCGGTCCATGGGTATTTCATACTGGCTCGGCGCGACTTCATGGTGCGCGTACCGTATGCGTATGCCGATATTTTCCGATGCGGTCATGATTTCCCGAAGCGTTTTTTTGATATTCTGGGGCAGGCCCGATGCCACATCATAATAACGGTTGTCATCAGGAAACGAACCGTCGGGGTTCAATATGAAAAATTCCGGTTCCGGCGCGAGAATCGGGATAAACCCGCTTTGAAACGCGTCGGAAGTAACTTGTTTCAGGTGTGTGCGCGGATCGCCCCTGTACAGGTTTCCCTGTGTGGTTTTTACATCCACGTACATAAACGCTTCTTTAGGAGTGACACCGTCTTCCCAGTCAATGATGCGCAGAGTTGACGGGTCAGGAAATGCCAGCAGTTCGCTGGGTACGCGTGCGTCACCAAATTGTTGTTTAACTTCATTCGGAAGCGGAATGCCTGTGGTGTACGGCTCGCTTTTTTCCAGTGTTTCAAGCGAGACAGTAAGGAACTTCAGGTCTCCAGACATATCAGTGACAGCCAGTTTAACTTCTTTGATGCCTTCATCACGTAAACGCCTGATTGCCTCAACACGGTTTACCGGTTTGGTTACTTCCTGGCTGAACGAATATGTTCCTTTGGTTTCCAGTTTACGAATTTTGTTATCTGCCGGATCCATGGGCTGTGCCCAAACGGTAGCGGTCATCGGTTCTCCGTCTTCAGGAGCGAATACCCGCAGAGAAGACGGATCCAGTTGCGCGACCATATCGCTGTGAGATATGAATCCGAACCCTTCTATAGAAGATCCGTCGAATCCAATACCGTTTTCAAAGAAATCCTCTACTTCACCGGTAGTAGCGTACACGCCACGGATTCTGCCCTCAGGATCAGGAAACTTGATCTCAATAAACTGGACATTGTACTCATGCAGTACTTTTAAAGCATCGTCAGCGGTTTCTACTTTACCCGTATCCAGTATTTCTCCGAATTCATAGTATCCGCGGCTGATAAAGAAATCTATCAGTTCGTCGCCGAATACACTGCGAGCGAAAGAGCCTTCATTTAACCATTGTATTGCCTGATGCAGGCTGGTCGGCAATGAGGTGATGCCCAATTCTTCGCGCTGTTCTGAGGTCATGCGGTAAATGTTGCCTCCGGCGTAATCATTAGACGTAATTCGTTTTGGCGGCTGAATGTTTTGTTCAACGCCCTGTAACCCCGCGGCAAGAAGCGCGGCAAATACCTGATGCACGTTGCCGTGCGGGTCAGGAGAGCGGACTTCTATGCGGGCGAGGCGCGGATCAGCCCATCCGGGAATACGAATGATTGCAGACCGGTTTTTCATGCCCCACGCGACGGCGATAGGCGCTTCAAAGCCCGGCACCAGTCGTTTATACGAGTCTTTTGTCTGGTTTGTTAAAGCCGTTATTTCGCGAATATTATGCATTATGCCGCCGACATACGCTTTTGCCAGATCGGATAAACCAGTTTCATCTTCAGTGTTGCTGAACAGGTTTTTGCCGGTGGTAATGTCGCGTAACGACTGATGAACATGCATGCCGCTTCCGTTTTCCTCCGGCGTCACTTTGGGGTTAAAAGATGCCTGCATTCCATATTTTTGCGCTATTCGTTGTGCCAGCCATTTAAAGAGCATGGTGTTATCCGCCGCTTCAACAGCGGTCGCCACTCCGACCGGAATCTCGAACTGTGCCGGCGCGACTTCATGGTGAACGTATCTGGTGTCGATTCCAACACTTTGTGACGCAAGGAGTATTTCGCTCATCGCATTATATATTTCTTCGCTCATTCCGCCTATCTCGTCATAGTACCCGAAGTCATCGACCAAAGCGCCGTTCGGTTTCAGAATAAAGAATTCCGGTTCAGGAGCCATCAGCGGTTCTGCGTTAAACTTGTCGCGCGCTTCTGCTTCAAGGCGTTTGAGCTGTTGGCGGAAATCGCCGAACGGCGTTCCGTCCGGCCGCATCATGTCCACGTACATAATAGCTTCGAGCGGTGAGCCGTCCTGTAAGTCGAGAATTCTCAGAGACGATATATCAGGCACAGCTTTGAAGCCTGCGGTGCTTTTGTTTGTCGGGAGTAACCGTCCTAACTTTTCATCAATTTCAAAACCATTTTCAAAGATCGTACCGGTTTTGAGCGCTTCAAGACTGATAGTCTGGAACTGAAGCGTGCCGGAATGATCCGGTATGGCAAACTGGACTTCGGTAATCCCTTTTTCCTCAAGATTACGGATTACGTCGTCTTTGGATGCCGGTATTTCTCTTTTCTGGAATTTTTGTACCTGATATGCGAGTTCACGCGGCGTATTTTCCGCCGGATCCATTGGTACACCCCATATTTCAGCGTGGTTAGGATTGCCGTTCTGTCCTTCGAAAACGCGTAAGGTCGCAGGATCGATCCTGAGCGACATGTCGCTGGCTGAAATTCCGCCGTAGCCGGGAATAGACGACCCGTCGAAGCCGACACCGTCTTCCAGCAGGCTTTTAACAAAAGTGGCTGGAGCGAGAACGCTGTGCACATTATTTTTCGGATCGACAAATTTTACTTCGACAAATGCGATCTTGTTTTTCGACATGGCTTGAGCCGCGTCTTCGATAGACGCTATGGTCCCCGTATCGATCACTTTTTCTTTCAGTTTACGTCCGCGATAGGCAAGAAACTTTTGTACGCCTTCCGGCAGGAAAGAAGCGACGAATTCGCTGTCTTCAAGGCTGTCAACAGCTTCTTCCATACTGGTAGGCAGTGACGTAATGCCTTGCGCTTCACGTTCCTGTGAGTTGAGTTTATAAATGTTGCCGGTGACAGCCGGGCGTACCTGCAGATTCTTTTCCACGCCGTCCAGCCCTGCGGCGATAATGGCGGCAAAGGTCAGATGTGTGGTACCCATCGGATCCGGCCCGCGGTACTCTACGCGAGCGGCACCTTTTGACTCATCCGGCCATCCGGGGACGCGTACCAGCGCTGAGCGGTTTCGTAATCCCCACGCGATAGCGATAGGCGCCTCGAATCCCGGTGTTAAACGTTCATATGAATTAGCGTGTTGATTAGTCAATGCGGAAATTTCTCGGGCGTGCTGCATTAATCCTTCGGAATAGCTTTTTGCTGTTTGAGACAAACGCATCGGGTCGTTCTGATCTGAAAAGACATTTTCCCCGGTGCTGATGCGGCGCAGAGACTGGTGAACATGCATGCCGCTTCCATTGATGTCAGGCCGAACTTTTGCTCTGAATGTTGACTTTAATCCGTTTCGTTGAGCCGCGCGGCGCACAATTTCTTTATACAGCATAATATCGTCAGCGATTCCAAGAGCGTTGCCGCGGTCCATCGGTATTTCGTATTGCCCCGGTGCAACCTCGTGATGCGCGTAGCGAACCCTGACACCGATGCTTTGTGTTGCGGTCATAATATCCTGCAGAGTTTTTCTTATAGCAGGTGCAATACCTTCCAGATCAGCATAATACGCTTTGTTATCAATAAGATTGCCGTTTTTGTCCAACAGGAAAAATTCCGGTTCCGGCGCTACGATAGGTTCAAGATCCTGTGCCGCGGCACGGGTTACAACATTTTTCAGCACGTTGCGGAAGTCGCCTTCAAACGGAGCTCCGTTTTTATTGATGAGGTCAACGTACATAAACAGTTCAGGGACACTGCCGTCATGCCAGTCGATAATGCGCATTGTGGTTGGATCAGGAACGGCGCGTAAATCATCAGTGGCTTCCATGGTTGCCAGTGACTGGCGTGTTTCCAAGGGCAGGCTGATTCCTTTTTGCCAGATGCCGTCTTGTTGTAATTCTGACAGCGGCACAGTAACATATTTCAGGTGTCCGGTAGAATCCACTATTGCCAACCGTGCGGACTTTATCCCTTTTTCTGTCATCTGCTGTAAGACGTCTTCTTTGGTTTTGGCGACAGGTATATTTTTACGGAATACAGGCGGGTTCTGCAATGTGCGCTGTTTATTCTTTTCCGGCGCCATAGGCACGGCCCAGATTGACGCCTTGATCGGTTCACCCGGTTTTGCTTTGTATATTTTCAGACGGGTCGGATCAAGGCGCGCTACCATATCGCTGGCTGAAATGAAGCCGAAACCGGGAATGGATGACCCGTCAAATCCGATGCCGTTTTCCAGAAAATCGTTTACTTCTCCTATCGGGGCGAGCACGCCGCGCCGTCCGCCTTTCGGATCGAGGAACTTGATTTCAAGGAATTCTACATTATGTTTTTTTAGTTGTTCGGCGGCGTCATCAATAGTTTTTGGAACAGGGATACTGACCGTTTCCGGCAAACTGCGTTCGACAAACTCAAATTCGCCTTGTTCTTCTTCCAGAGATTGCTGTAGTTTGAATTGAATATCACGAAGCAGGTACTGGTTTTCCCCTTCGAGAGCAGAGATAACATCCCCGTGGGTCGGGTACCGTTTTTTAATCAGTTCGATAGCGCCTAAAAACCGTTCTTCATCAGTACTTTCCGCAAGAGTAATCTCATTATAGCTGACAAAAGGGGTGCCAACCAGAGAGAGCATGGTGCGATATGTCTGGTCGCCGAGAACCCTGTCCATCCCGTAACTCTGATATCGCTTGAGCAGTTTCAGAGTGACGAAAAATTCGCTGACAGCGAACTTGTACCGCTCGATTTCGTCGTCGCTCATTTCAAGTGTGCGCAATGCGCGTTCCACATGCGGTTCGTACACATTGAAAAGGAACCCGTGTTCTATCTGTGCGAAGAGCAGTCCGGTACTGCGCAGGGCGTTTACGTCGATCATCACTTTATGCGCCGTAGTGTCGATTGATGTGAGTTGAGCGCCGTTCAATCCGAGTTGAATCCAGAGCCTGTCGTCAACACCTTCGTATTTGCTGAAAAGAAGTTCTGCCATTGACGCAATGGTTTTTCCGTAATAATCAAAAAACTCAAGAAGGAACTTTCTTGTCTGTCCCTGTGCAATAAGATTCTCAAGGCGCGTTTTTATATCGCGGTTCGGGATAGTCCGGGCTATATCGCTTATCATAGTCACTACGGCTTCGTTGTTCACCATGTGATTTATTTCCCTGTTGCTCAGGCGAACTGTATAGCGTCCTGACTGGTCTAATCGCACGCTCAACGCAGGTTTGTTGCTCGGGAGCGTATCAGGAATCTGAGGCGCGTTTTTAATGAAGGATTGATATGCAGAGTAGGTATGGATTTCCTGAACGACCTGATCATCCGTAAAACTGTCAAGCGGGCGGCGTTTTGTAGGGAGGATGAGGTTTACATTAAAATCCAGCGTATTATAATAAGTGAACACTACCGGAGTGTCGTTTATGGAAACTACAACGAACAAGACGGTTCCTATTTTGTTTATTTCCGTTATTTTAATTGAAGGCGCGTTTTTGGTTTGCCATGTGCCGAGGAGTTCTTCTGCTTTGGCAAGCGCTCCTTCCATCCCTGCCTGAAAGAATTCTGCGTCTGAGTAGGATAGTTCTTTAATGGCGTTGCCTATAAAAAATGACTGGAGCAGTGTCCCTAACTGCTGTTTGCGTTCAGCGTTGACTATGGGCGTCTCAGCCATCCATGACGCCAGAGCCAGTGTGCTCGCAGATGCGTCGGCAAACAGCATTTGCAGTGCTGACGATCCTGTCAGTAATTCAAGGTACGGCGATTCCTGAGGATTCTCCGATATTGCCGGCATAATAACCGTGTGGCTGATATTTTGTTCGCGCAGGTGGTTCGCTATACCTTCGCTGTGGTATCCGCCGGCGATAAGGATACCGGTTTTAGCGCCCTGCTCATTCATTTTTGCCAAAAAGTTCTGGACGAGAATTGTATCGCGCTGTTCGGCAGTAGTGTAAAAGTCGGAGAAACAGGCGAACATGCGGGAGAGGATACCAGCGTCATTATCGTTTAGTTTGTTTAAAACGGGATGCGTATTAACGAATTCAGCAAGCGCTTGCACGTTAAAATACTCTGAGTTTGAATGAGCAAAAGATATGTCGTCGCGCGACGGCTGTAAATCTATAAACCGTTCCAGAACAGATACGGTCCGTGTGAACTGGCGGCACTGCTTTTGAACGGGGTCAGTACATAATGCGCCGGCGATGCTTTCTTCAAGATGCGAGCACTCTTTCATTACCGCAGTTGAATTTAATGAAGCGTATAATTTCAGGTTATCTATATATTTTGCCAGTTCAGGGTAATCTGATAAAGCCAGTTCAGGATGATTGGCGGCAAGCTCGCCGATGCAGGTGTAATAGTCGTGCTGGGAAATGGAATTCAGTTTAAAGTAGAGATCTTTTTTCCTGAGCGATTCCTGCTCATCGTTTGTGAGAACGGAAAGCAATGCGGTATAGACTTCGCTGAATTGGTTCTCCACCAGCATGAAATCGATATCCTTTTCCGTTCTGAAAAATGTCAGGTAGCTGTTGAAATTGTTTAATTCAGTGGTGGCGATAGAATATTTTTCGGCATACTGCTCAAGCATTTCGATATAGTTTTGCAGTGATTCGGCGGTAACGCCCTCGGCGTACTGGTCAGCGTGAGCCTGAAATTCGATGTATTCCTTTGTATACAGGTTTTGCCCCAGCACTGCCATTGATGCCGCGAGCGAATCGATAATAATGGACGCCTGATCTTTGATCGCCAGAAAGCCGGTATACGCGTTCAGGTTTTTGCGGTACAGCTCAGGATCGTCAATACCCCAGATTACAACAGGGTAATCACTGGTGATAGAGTAATGTTCCGCGCCAGAGATAAGTCCTTTTTTTGTAAATAAATCGCTAACAAAAGAGCGCGTGTCTTTGAGCGGAAAAGACTGAAAACGGTCTGTACTGATTTTATCGGTGACACCTTCCATGGCGATAAAGTCGATGTTATAATCCTTGTGAAGCACCGCGAGTATTTCGGCGATATTTGCCTGTACATCATACACGCAATGCGCGTCCTGAATGAGTATAACCTCTACATCGGAACCACCCTTGTAGCTTTTATCTATGGTACCGGTTGTCAGGGGGATGGAAATGGTATCCCGGGTGTTTTGCCCGTTGCCTGAAACAGGGGCAATGAGCAGTAGCGCAACAACAACAGTAATTAATTTGGGCCGTAAAGAAATCATGTTGTGTCTCCCTTTAAATTGTACGTATGTTAAATAAATCAAATATCAATAATCATACATTATATTATACACCATAATGTGTTTCTAATAAATCAATTTCCCTGAGAATACTGCTATGATTCTGGTCTTTTTTATACTGAATTGCAGGGATTTCGGCGATAGCGAAATACAGGTACTGAAAAGGAGCAGTGTAAGTTTTTTTTGCTGATAAGAAACAATTGTCAGATAATCAGTGATGCCAATTATCGTTTTCCAGACAGTTTTCGCACAAAATTGGAAGCACACGCTAAGAGCAGGAGAATTACCGAAGCCGGTTCAGGTACGGCGACAGGCGGCTGGTATGTGCTGGACTCGCCGGTAAACTCGACGTTATGCACGAACATATCGCCCATTGTAGAGCCTTCATATGCATCAAAAAAGATGGTTATGATCTGAAAATCCTGACTGGCATAGGTGCTTGTCGACACTTGAGCGGCCGGGGGATTGCTCCCGACAGGTGATCCGTTCGCTTCGGTCAGTTCATTGCGCACAGTTAAAATGCCGTTTTCACGGGTTATCGTCATTGTAGCCGCGCCGTTCCCTGTGGCGACACCCCAGTTTGTTGCATTTTCTGTGTATGTCGCGGGGGTGGAACCAAGGTTGTAAAAGCGGCTGTACAGCAACCCCTGAGAGGTCGCGGATGAATCGTGATACTGCGCTCCGGTAATATGCCCGCCGTTGGGACTGAGAAACATTAGCCACATTTCCTGTTTGTTCGCGTTGCTTGGCGCAAGCCATGACAAATCCATTGAAAGCGAGAAATTGCCGTCTATTGCCGCAGGCAATCTGTAATCTGCCTGAAGAAGTATTCTGCCGGCGCCATATTTAAAGTCTTCGGTTCCGTAATACATGTCCGTGATAGCGAAAGAGTTTGTCGAAAGTGAATAATTGTAATATGGCGTCTGGGAACGATGGTTATACACGTTGACATCCCATCCGTTCGCTTCCATGTCCGCGACAGTGGCGTACCCGCTGAAATTTTCTGACAAAGTTATTTCCGCCGCGAACGAGGCCGCCGCGAGCGAGAACAAAACGATGAAGAGTGAACTGATTATCCGCTTCATATAAGGAAGTCCTTATGTATAACTGATTAAATATAAAATAATTGTGATGACACTATAAATATAGCACATGTGCGCGTCTTTTCAAGAGACGGCACTGATTTTGTTTAAGAAATACATGACGGCTTCATTGTCAATAAATGGTGGAACAAAAAAGATATTATCCTGTCTGTATGAGCATGATGCTGTTGCAGAAGCGTCATGTTTCGTCAAATAATGAAATAAATACTTGAAATAAAGAGTTATATAATAAAGCCTGAACAATGGAGAACAAAAATGAAACTGAAAAACATCGTCGTGTGGGGAATGGTAATCGCCCTGTCACAATACATTACCCTGTGTATTGCGTCTTCTGAACCCGATTTTCCCTCAGCCGGATTTACCGCATATCTTGAATCTGACAACACAGGGCTGATTATCCGCGACCAGCAGAACCGGTGCGTTGCCCGCATGCGGCTGGATACTCCCGGATTGATAGACACGTCAAATGTCATAGAAAGTATTCTCTACGAAGAGAAATACGGCGTGCGCTGGGCTACAAAGGATAGAAACAAGAATGCCGTTGCCGATCAGGTATTTGAGGAAAATTTTGACAGCTACGAGTTGGGCGAAAACCCCGCGGGAACGCTGTCGCCTGTTTCGTTTAATTGTGGTGGATTTGAACTGAAAGGACAGGGGATAATGGGATCAGATATTGATCGGTTCCTTCAGATTTATTTTGACTCGCCGTTTGGAGTTACTTACGAAGGATCTTATCCTTACGTCCCATTCTATATAAACCAGAAGGCTCTATTTTCCCCAACCTTGGATTGCGCGGATACCTACATCTCGTTTGATCTCAAAACGACGGGAATAACAGCGGATATTCCTCACGTTTTATCTGTTGTGGCGTTCGCCAGCAGTTCGCATCCCGATCTGGGGACAGATTACGGTTACCTGCCGTGGCGGTTGCAGAATTATCCGTTTCATGCGGCATGGTACATTGATAATCCTGACTATTTGCGTTCATTGCCATCAGCTCCGAAAGGTACGGTTATAACAATAAATATCAACAATCTGGTATACACTGAAACAGGGTCATGGAAAGTAGCGGATTTCAGTGATGTATCAATGTTTCAAATCCTTTTCCTCCAAGATACAATAAACGGCTCCGGTATCCTGAACGACTGGGTGGCAAGAGGCGCGGTCAGCATAGACAATTTCCGGGTCGGGCCGGATAACGAGCCGCACAGCCAGACGCCCCTTGAAGTGGAACTGACACTGGACAGCGTGGATTCGCCCTCGTTCAAGCCGGGTGATACAGTATCGGTAAAACTGAAAACCGCAAAAACCGGAAATGTCGTTGAAACGGTTACGGATATACAGGTATTTGACCCGACATTTGCGTGGTCAAACATTTCTGCAAGCAAAATATATGACAGCGCGTCAAGCGGCGAATCGGCCGGCTCGCATATCGGGCTTGGCGAAACGGAATACACCAATTTTACGTTTACCATCCCGGCTAACGCGCCGGAAGGGGATTACCGGATATTCGCCTTGGTTAAGGACAACGAAGGGACGATACTCGATACCACCGGCCCGGATATCTCGCTCGACGACAAAAGCAGTCCGGCGTATCTTACGGCGTTTCAGATTGAATCGCGTATAGGTAACGGCCCTGTCGCGCTGTTTGATACATCGTTGACCGATCCTGATAACGGCGACATGGTACTTACTCTTGACGCGGGCAGGTCGTTCCATCAGTCGGCAAGCAAGCAAATTGTTCTCTATGAATGGGATCTTGACAGCGACGGCACTTTTGACTACCAGAGCATTAATCCGGTGATTGATGCGGTTGTGCCTGAAAGCATGATGCCGGTGCTGTACGCTGTTATGCTCAGAGTGACGGACGATAACGTCCCTGCCGAGCAGGCAACGGACGTACGGCTCGTGACGGTTGTCCGCCTTGGCGACGTAACGCTGAACGCAAGTATTATTGACAACGACAGTTCCGCTCCCGCGAAATGGTTTGTCTTTGCGCCGGATTATACCTTTCTGGATAAAAAAATCGCGAATGCCGCGGGTTCCGCAAGCTGGCAAAATGTTCCTGTGGGTGATTATATCGCTGAAGCGTATGTCTATAATGACACGATTTTTCCGTCGATTGAGCTTGCCGCGATCGAGTCGGTCAGCGTTACCGCCGGATCCGTCTCAACCTATATTGCACAACATACCGCGCCGTACGTGGAATCGGTGGAAATACGCTATGCGGATATAGATACCGTTCATAACCCTGCCACTGCCGGCCCTGTTGAACCGGGACGTCTGCTCATATTCAACATAACCGTTCGCAATGATTCGGATTACGACAGGACATGCGCCGTCACGCTTGCTCTCGACCGGACAAAAGATCGGTTCATTGATATCACAGTCAACCCCACGGACGACATGATCGTTCCGGCGAACGATACTCAGCTGTTTAGCGTATCCGTCAGCCCGACGGAACCTGATAACGAAACTGCGGGGAATATTGAGGAATACTGGTACGCAATTAAAGTGGACACCGCTTCCATTGCCGGACGCGTGAAAACCGATGAGTACGGCTGGAACAAGGCGTTCGATTTAAAGCCTCTGCCGTCGCGAACGGTAGCCGGGTCCCTTACTTTCTGCGGGTTTGAGTTTCATGTAGTGAAGTTTTTCCGGTTCGCGGGTGTTATCCCTGCAAATGTATGGATAGCAGACAACAGCGACCTTATGTTTCGGGTACTTGACTATTCCGGCGTTGGCAGTGAACTGGTTACGCCCAGAGTTGATTATCATTACGGCGTATACAAAGCGGCGATGAAGGTGTCGCCGACAAAAACCGAACTGCCGGAAGGCACGATCATGGCGTTCTTTCATTACTGGCAGAGCGAAAGCGAAACGGAACTGCAGGAAATCGACGTGGAACTGCGGTCAATGGCTCGTAACGGCGAGCAGTCAACGTCGTACGCTGATTTCACGGTGCACAGCAAGAAGGTAACGGACGCCGGAGACCATTTTGTTACGTTCAGTTGCCCTGTCGATAATATCGAAGAGGAACATATCTACGAGTTCCGGTGGAAATCCGATGAAATAGCGTTTTATATAGACGGCCAGCTCGCCTATGACAAACACGGCAATCCAGCCGTAGTTAATGAAAATTCCATTGATTCCGAAGGGCTTGCGTTTGCGGGGCGTATCCCTGACCAGCCGGGCAGGGTAATCCTGAATCATTGGGCAGGGGACTGGAACAATACGTGGGCAGGCTCGTCGCCGCAGGGCAAAGGCGATTATATTGCCGCTGTGCGCGCGATATCGTTTGAGCCGGCGGCAATCACGGATATCGGGAAAAACGCCCTGTCGCAGACTGTGCTGACTCTGCACCCGTACGATAATGTGCCGACATCATCAACCACAGTAAGTATTTACGCCATAGATTCGCTGGCTGATTTACCGAACTGGTATTTGTTGGATACTGGCATATCGGTCACTACGGATTACCTCTATACAGACCTCACCAGCGGCTCTGTGTCGTCCCGCTTCTACAAAGTGAAGTATGAGTGAGGGGGAGTCCTTGACGATTAGTTATAAAGTATGTTTAACAAGAATCTAAAAAGGTAAAAAGGGGACAGCTGTTCATGCTCAGTAATTAGGTAACTTTTCCGTGACAGAAATAAGTTTATCAAAAGGTGTGAGATAATTCAATCCTCCATGCCGTCTGAGATGGTTATA
>QZJZ01000067.1 GCA_003599815.1 Candidatus Auribacter fodinae | reverse complement strand
GGGGTGTTAAGGCAATCAGGGAATTCGCCGAACGGGTAAAATGGGATCTGATTGAGCCTGTCGTTGAGGCGAAATGCTCGCCTACCGAAGAAGACCTCAACCAGTGTTTTACAATGGGTCAGAATATCCTGAAAAAGCTGAAACAATCTTTTTAAGAATTATATAGTATAGACGCAAAAAAGGATCTGGGCAGAAACGGCTCTGATCCTTTTTTCAATACGAAATTGAGAGTACTGCAAAACTATCTAAGGCTCTCTTTTAAGCTGTCATCACGAGGAGCAAAGCGACATGGTGATCTCATCGTGTAACGTCATGGAAAAGAGGAGATTTCCACAGCCTCTGCGAGGCTTCGCAATGACCGTTTAAAGGGCATTTGCTATATAATGAACAAGCAGTATTATGTCTATATCATGACCAATAAATACAATACTGTCCTGTACGTCAGCAATGACAGTCTTTCGTGACTTTTTCATAACTTTCAAATTATTATCGCAGCAAAACCTATTTCTTTACCCCTGCAGAAGTTTCTTGTTTGGGCATAGCTACAACACCGGTTCTTACGATATCCTCAACTTCATGAGCCAGAGATGTATCGAGAAACGATTGTATGGCATCGCTGTCACCGGAAAACTCGAATATTTCCGTATCGCCATGACGGTAGACGACGCGAGCCTGAAACCGTTCCACTTCTTTCAGGAAACTCTGAAAATTCGGATTAGTCCTGTTAATTTTAACCATAACCATTTCAGTTTCCACAAACTCATTTTTATCACAGATCGTTACAGAAACAACGTTCACCACTTTGGACAATTCTATTTTCATCCGTTGCAATCTGTCCGGTTCTTCCTCCACATCTATTGTCATGCGTGACAGGTTAGGGTCAAGTGTCGGCGCTACGCTCAGGGACTGTATGTTGAACATATGCCGCGAAAACAACCGTGATATACGGGCAAGCACCCAGAACTTGTTCTCAACGAGAGCTGAAAACGTCGTAGACATATAATGCTCCTTTATCTTGTTCATTTTCAGGCTTTTAATCCATATAAAGCTCATCGTTTTTATTCTGAACGATCATATCTTTCGATGCCGCTCCGGCAGGTACCATCGGGTACACGTGTTCCTTATGATCGACAATCACTTCCAGCAGATACGAGCCGTCATGGTTAATCATCTGTGCGACAGCAGATTTGAGTTCAGACGGCTTAATCACCCGTGCCGACGCAATACCGTAAGCTTCCGCGAGTTTTACATAATCCGGCGACACGGATAAGTCTGTTGCCATAAACCTCTGCTCGTAAAACAAATCCTGCCACTGCCGTACCATGCCGAGAAAATGGTTATTAAAAATCACGACTTTAAGAGGAACAATATTCCTCATCAGCAGAGCCATTTCCTGCATGGTCATCTGAAACGACCCATCGCCCACAAGCGCGATAACTTTTCTTTCCGGCAACGCAATCTGAGCGCCTATTGCCGCAGGCATACCGTACCCCATAGTGCCCAGCCCTCCGGAGGTTACCCACTCGCGGGGACGGTCAAACATATAGAGCTGAGCCGCCCACATCTGGTGTTGTCCGACATCAGTGGCTATAACCGCTTTTCCTTCAGTCTGGCTGTAAATTTCCTCAATCAACTGCTGAGGTTTAATCACCTCATTGTTTTTCTTATATGACAGAGGATGAGATTTTCGCCACTGGTTCAGTGTATCCCACCAGTCCTTAAGCGCTTCTTCCCTGCCGCCATGCCCTTCGTCAAGGTACTTTCTGATTTCTTCCAGCAATTTTTTCAAACCTGCCTTAGCGTCAGCGATAAGCGGCCAGTCCGCGACACGATTCTTGTGTATTTCCGCAGGGTCCACATCAAGATGAATTATCCGCGCGTGCGGAGCAAAATCCTCAAGCCTGCCAGTCACGCGGTCATCAAACCGGACACCTGCCGCAAGTATACAATCGCTCTCATAAATAGCCATATTAGCGGTATATGTGCCATGCATGCCCAGCATTCCAAGAAACAACGGATCAGTTCCCGGAAACGCGCCGAGCCCCATAAGCGTGCTTGTCGCAGGAACTTTAAGCAGATGGACAAGTTCGCTCAGTTCCTCAGACGCGTCAGCGTTAATGATACCGCCTCCGAAATAAACGATCGGTCGTTTCGCTTCACAAAACGCGCGGGCGGCATCATCAAAATCGCCGTCATAAATGCAGGCTTCACGCCCGACTTTATCAGTGGAATACTTTGGGTACGTTGTTTTTGCCATCAGGACATCTTTCGGGATATCGATCAGCACCGGGCCAGGGCGTCCTTCCTGAACAATCCTGAATGCGTCAAGAAGCGCTTTTTCAAGATGTTCAACATTCTGAATGAGGTCATTATGCTTGGTCGCAGGAATGGTTATACCCACAGTATCCGCTTCCTGAAACCCGTCTTTGCCTATAAGAAACTGAGGTACCTGTGCTGAAATAACCAGTACCGGTATGGAATCCATTTTAGCGTCCACCAGCCCGGTAACCGTATTGGTAGCTCCGGGGCCTGAGGTTACAAAAACCACACCGACTTTGCCGGATACCCGAGCGTAGCCTTCAGCCATATGCACCCCTCCCTGTTCGTGCCGAACAAGGTAATGGGTGAACCGGTCTGATTTGGCGAGCGTATCATACAACGGCAGGATCGCTCCGCCCGGGTGCCCGAATATAGTGTCCACGCCTTGACTTTCAAGGACTTGCAGGACAATTTCAGCACCAGTTAACTCTTTCATTTATATGTCTCCTCTAACGACAAGATAGCTCCTTCCGAGCCGGATGTAACGAACCGGGCGTACCGTGCAAGCCATCCCTTAGTGACTTTCGGCGGATGCGGCTTCCAGTTTTTGCGCCTGCGTTCCATTTCCGAATCGGATATTTCCACGTTGACAATTTCTTTTTCAAGATTATATGAGATGATATCGCCTTCTTCCAGCAATGCTATCGGCCCGCCCTGAGCGGCTTCCGGTGACGTGTGCCCGATGCACGGCCCGCGTGTACCGCCGGAGAATCGCCCGTCAGTAATCAGGGCGACCGATTCGCCAAGTCCCATACCCATAACAGCGGACGTCGGTTCAAGCATTTCCTGCATACCCGGCCCGCCTTTCGGGCCTTCGTATCGAATAACTATAAAATCGCCGGCTTTGATCTTTTTAGCAAGAATCGCCTCGACAGCTTCGTCGTGGGAATTGAATATTCTCGCCGGGCCTGAGAATTCCCGCATCCCCGGAGCAACAGCCGCGGTCTTGATAACCGCGCCTTTAGGTGCGAGGTTCCCATACAGCACAACCAGCCCGCCGCGTTCGCTGTACGGGTTATCAATAGTCCGCACAAGGTCAATGTTCTTATTTTTTATTTTGTCAAGGACAACGCCCATTGTCTCGCCTGAAACAGTCGGGCAATCGAGATTCAGCAATCCTTTTTTCTTCGTAAGCTCTTTCATTATGGCAAGCACGCCACCCGCTTCACGGAGATCTTCTATATGCTTATCACTTGCAGGGCTTATTTTGCATAACGTAGGTGTTTTTTCGGAAATGACATTAATTTCTTTCAGGTCAATAGGTATACCCGCTTCGCGAGACAACGCAAGGCTGTGCAGAATCGTGTTTGTACTGCCGCCCATAGCCACATCCATGCACAACGCGTTATGGAACGATTTTTTGTTAAGAATATCCAGAAACCGGATATTCTTTTTCGCCATTTCAACGAGTTTAAAAGCGCTCTGGCGCCACAACTCTTTGCGCGCAGGGTCAAGAGCCGGAATCGTGCCGTTGCCGGGCAGAGCAAGCCCCATTGCCTCGCACAAACAGTTCATGGAGTTGGCGGTAAACATACCGGCACAACATCCCGCGCCCGGACAGCTTATACGTTCAAGCATATCAACTTCCTCATCAGTCGCCCTACCGCTTTTATGGCGTCCTACCGCCTCAAAAACCGATACAAGGTCGGTATGCCGCCCGTCAGGCGCTTTACCGCAATACATTGGTCCGCCGGATGCGAATATAGTCGGCACGTTCACCCGCGCCGCTCCCATGAGCATTCCGGGTACAATTTTATCGCAATTAGGTATACAGAACAGGGCGTCAAAACAATGACCGTTGACCATTGTTTCCACAGCATCGGCAATAAGTTCGCGTGACGGCAGGGAATAGAGCATGCCGCTGTGTCCCATGGCAATACCGTCATCAAGAGCTATGGTGTTGAATTCAAACGGCACACCGCCGGCTTCACGGATCGCATCGCGGACAATCTTTCCTACTTCCTGAAGATGAATATGCCCCGGTACAATCTGGCAGAACGAATTCGCTACTCCGATAAACGGCTTATCGAAATCCTCGTTGCTCTGTATGCATCCTGTTGCGCGTAACAATGATCTATGCGGCGCCCGATGCAGCCCTTTTTTAACTGTATCACTCCTCATGATATGCCCCTCTCCTGTTACTAGAAATAAAAGACTTCAATAAATCTAATTAGTTTAAAATTTAATTGGTTGGCTATGCCTTTCCCAACTGCTTTTTGATTAACGGGATCAGCCCGCCGACATCAAAAATTTCCTTTACTTCGGGCGTAAACGCTTTTGCCTGAAACTCCCTGCCTGTGCGGGTATTTTTAAACCACCCCTTATCGATGTCATATTCAAGGATATCACCGTACTGTATATCATCAACCGCCTCAGGTATTTCAAATATCGGCAATCCGATATTGATGGCGTTACGGTAAAATATCCGCGCAAAAAATTTGGCGATAACGCACTGCACCCCTGATGCTTTGATGGCGATAGGAGCGTGCTCGCGTGACGATCCATTGCCGAAATTTTCCTCAGCCACAATGATATCGCCTTTACGCACGGTCTTCACAAAGTTCTTGTCAATATCCTCCATGCAGAACGACGCCAGTTCGTCGGGGTCTGTCGTGGACATATACCGGGCGGGAATAATAAGGTCGGTATTAACATCGCGCCCGTACCTGTATGATTTTCCTTTCTCCAACATAACCTGTACCCTTTCTATATAAATAAAATTATTTACCCATTACTTCACACGGATCGACAATATACCCTACCACCGCAGACGCCGCGGCAACAGCCGGGTTGCAGAGATATGTCATTCCTTTGGGATGCCCTGTCCTGCCCACAAAATTACGGTTGGAGGTAGACAGCATCACTTCTCCGGGGCCTATGATGCCGTAATGGCCTCCAAGGCACGGCCCGCAAGTTCCGCCGGTTACGGCGAATCCCGCTTTGGCGAAAATTTCCACAATGCCTTCCTGTATCGCCTCAAGGTAAATTTTCTGGCTTGCGGGAATAGCTACGCCGCGTACCCATGGAGCAAGCTTTTTCCCTTTAAGGATTTTTGCGGCTATACGGAGATCCTCTATTTTAGCATTGGTGCATGATCCGATAAATACCTGATCCACCTTAATTTTTTCCGCCATTACTTTCGAAATGGGATGTGCTTTTGACGGCAGATGCGGGTAACTGACCTGCGGTTCAAGGTCTTCAACGTTCCATTCAAATGAACGCGAAAACGCCGCTTTCGGATCAACCTTGACCGGATTCAGAGGACGGCGGGCACGGCCTTTCTCGTACGCCTCAATCGCTTTGTCAAACGGGAAAATAGCGTTTTTCGCTCCTGCCTCTATTGCCATGTTGGCGATAGTCAGTTTTCCTTCCGCCGTTAAATTCTCTATGGCGTCACCATGATATTCAATCGCCTGATATGTCGCGCCGTCATCACCGATTTCCTTAATGAGATGCAAAACAAAGTCCTTGGCAGATGTCCACGGATGTTTCGGAATGCCATGAAACGCGGCTTTTATGGTTTCCGGTACGCGCATCCATATTTTTCCGGTTACCCACGCGCCTGCAAGATCGGTTGACCCGATACCCGCGGCAAAAGCATGAATACCGCCGTATGTGCACGAATGACTGTCAGCCCCGACAACCACATCGCCGGCTACCACATATCCTTCATCCGGCAGGAGCGCATGTTCAATGCCGCCCTTTCCCGCTTCAAAGAAATAAGGAAGTTTATGTTTTTCCACAAATTTACGGATAGACTGCGTCATCTCCGATGTTTTGATATCCTTGTTCGGCACAAAGTGGCTCATCACAATAAACATTTTGTTTTTATCAGCGAACGTATCGAGCCCTGATTCGTTCAGAATACGAACCGTGACGGCTGTTGTGACATCGTTGCCCATCATGACATCAGGTTTTATGGTGACAATGTCGCCCGGTGAAACTCTGGATTTACCGGCGCTCCTTGCCAAGAATTGTTCTGTCAGATTCATAACCACACCTCTTATTTGAATAGTTACGGTAGTATTGCCAAAGATACCATTTGCAGCTATAACCATATGCTCATGGAGAACATAAACCAAACAATCACAGGACGGAAGGGTAAGATATTATCTTTGCTCTAACCGGCTGAAAGCTGCAGTACATAATAGTGTTGTTGTATTTACACTTCATACAGCGCGATTCACAGTACAAAATGACATTTTACGCAGATCGCAAGGCTATGTCAATCGTTCTATCATCGGCACACCGCACGAACTGCGACTTCTAAGACCAGAATCCCCTGTCGCAAGGTCAATTCAAACATGGTTAAATGAAGGATGGCAAAACCCAACCCAAATATTGACATCACAGAGGAACCGGAGTATAGTTGTTTTTTCGTTATTCGGTGCTTTAAAAGATGATTAACAACAAAAACAAGGTTTCAGGCATGAAAAATAATACCAATCAGCGTTCAACATGGAATTCGCAAATCGGGTTTCTGCTGGCGGCAATCGGATCAGCTATCGGGCTCGGCAATATCTGGCGGTTCAGTTATCTGACATTCGAGTATGGCGGCGGCGCGTTTCTGATACCGTATTTCACCGCTCTTTTTGTTGCCGGAATTCCGTTGATGATACTCGAATACGGTGTCGGGCACAGGGAACAGGGAGCCAGCCCCCTGAGCCTCGCGCGAATACATACAAATACCGAGTGGATAGGCTGGTGGATGCCCATGGCGGCAATGTTCGGCATCATGCTTTATTACGCTGTAATTATCGGTTACTGCGTTATTTATTTTCTGCTCAGCTTAAATTTATCGTGGGGTACTGATACACAGGATTTCTTTTTCACCAGCCTTCTTCAAATATCCGACTCGCCGCTGAATCTCGGCGGGTTGCGCCTGCCCATCACCACGGCAACATTATTTGTATGGGTAATATGCTGGGTAATCTGTTATCAGGAAATTAACCACGGTATTGAACTGGCTTGTAAAATATTTATTCCGCTTCTTTTTGTGCTTACTTTAATCCTTGTTGTATGGGGATTTACCCTGCCCGGCGCAATGCAAGGAATCAAAACGTATCTGACCCCTGATTTTGAGATTCTGAAACAATTTGATGTATGGACAGCGGCATTCGGGCAAATATTTTTCACTCTTTCGCTCGGGTTTGGCATTATGATCACATACGCAAGCTATCTTCCGAGAAAAACCAATATCTTCGGCAACGCGCTGATCACCAGTATTACGAATTGCCTGTTTTCATTTGTCGCCGGATTCGCGGTATTCAGCGTGATCGGATTCATGGCGCATAAAGCCGGATTGCCGATTTCAAAGGTAATAAAAGAAGGCCCGCAACTCGCCTTTGTGGTGTACCCCGAAGCCATCAACAACCTGCCGTTCATGCGCAGTACGTTCGGCATGATTTTTTTCTTTGTGCTCATCATCGCCGGGATATCTTCAGGCATATCTCTTATTGAGGCATTCACCTGCGCGTTTAAAGATAAATTCGGCTGGGACAGAAAAAAAGTAGTATCCATGATTTGCATTATCGGATTTGCCGGCAGTGTGATATTCACAACCCGCGCCGGGTTAATGCTGTTAGACATAACAGACCATTTTGTCACCAATTACGGGCTGATTTTCGGCGGAATTGTCGAATGTGTCATAATCGGCTGGATACTGAAATCACACAAACTCCGTTCTCACATTAATACATTCAAGACATCGGAATACTTTAAAATCGGGTTCTGGTGGGATATCTGCATCCGTTTCGTAACACCCGCCGCTCTTACATTCATACTGCTGAAAGCGCTGACCAAAGAGCTTCAGGCGCCATACGGCGATTACCCTCTTGATGCAGTTATTCTTTTCGGGGTGGACTGGATCATCATTCTCGGTATAGTCTCTGTTTCACTGACATTTTACCCGTGGAAACCTGAATTGCTCAAACGTAAACATATCCCGGAAGACGAACACCTGCTAACATGATATGATCACACACGACCCATATATCGAACAGCTAAACAGATCATTACTGAACAATGGTTTAATTTCTTCAGGTGACATTATTCTGCTCGGCCTTTCAGGAGGCCCTGATTCCGTGTTTCTTTTTCATCTGCTGTTCCGGATGCAAACGGACATTCATCTTAACATTAACGTGGTACACATTAATCATATGCTTCGCGGCGCAGAGAGCGGCCTTGACGAACAGTTTGTTCTCGCGCTGTGTGAAGAACACAATGTGCCGTGCACAATAATACAGGAAGATATACAGTCCATCGCGTCTAAGAATAAGGTGTCCATAGAGATGGCGGCCCGTTCAGTACGGTACGAAGTGTTTGCACAAGCCGCACGACAAACCGGGTCCACCATGATTATGACCGCCCACACCGCTGACGACCGCATAGAAACCGCTCTGATGCGGTTAATTAACGGCACATCGCTCAAAGGCCTGACAGGGTTGCGTACGGTGAGTGAACTGAATAATCTGAAACTGGTTCGCCCGCTTCTCCCGTGCTGGAAAAAAGATATCCTTTCATGCCTTGAACGAAACTCCATTCCGTACAGGATCGATTCTTCAAACACATCACATGATTACCTGCGCAACCGGATCAGGCACAACCTGATACCATTACTGAACGAATCATACAATTCCTCATTTAACGACACATTCATACATACTCTTGACCTGATGCAGAAACAGTCTGAATGTATGACGGACCATACGCAAAAAGCATATAACGACTGCCTTCTCTCTGAACGGGCGTATATGATTTTTTTTGACAGAGCAAAGTTAATGGAGTTGAATGACGCGGTGCTCGGAGATATTCTCCATCAGGCATTGTTCAATATAAGCGATACACCACTACGCCCTGCCTATTCGCATACAATGGATGCGGTTCGGGCAATCCGGCAAAATGAGTGCAAAGTAATAGAATTTCCTGCTGGAATGCGGGTAGTATCAGATCGGTTACTTACAGCTGTTCTGCATAGTTCGACACTTAATCGTTTTTTCAATCCGGGCGGCTTTGAAACCATTATTGATACACCTGCACCATTTACATTTTCACCCTTCTGCACAATCACTATCAGCGGACCGGACAACCCGCATGATACTGCGTCCATACTAAATAACGACTTCTGGAAATCATTCTTTATATCAGGTAAAACAACGATTACCTCACTGGTTCGGGTTCCTGAGGATAGCAATTTAAGGGCGCGAAACCGTAACGCTGGTGACCGCATACAGTTATCGTTCGGGACAAAAAAACTGAAAGACCTTTTTATAGACAGCCGGATTCCGGTTCTCCTGAGAAATATAATTCCGGTTTTAACAACCGGCGACGAAATCGTATGGGCTGTAGGCATTACCGACAAAAATCTAAATCAACGGTTTAATAAAACTTTCATTGTAAAATTTGAACTTACACTACAAGCCGTTTTTTAGGGTGAAAAGAGTTGTTATTTGAGCTCGAACGTAGTATACTGTTTTTTTGTTACTCATAATATTCACCGGCCAGAAGATCACATTATGTTACAACGGGTAAAAAACAGCAACAGAAGATATCTTCAGCGACCTCAGCGATCAGTTCTGATATGGGGGCTTATCGTTATCTTTGCCATAATGGTGTTCAAACTGTGGGAAGAACAGAAATCGCGGATATCGCTCCCTTCATACCCCGAATTTTACAATGAACTGGTGTCAGGAAAAATAAACCGTGCCACTCTGGATGGAAACAAGATCAAAGGGGTGTACATTGACGGGCACAAAAACGGGAGCCCGTTCACGCTCAATGTTCCAATCCATGACGACCAGCTTCTTAACGCGTTGAGAACCCATGTCAAAAATTTCAGGATAGGGCAATCCTCGGCAGTGATTTCTAACGCGATGATGATGACCCTCCCAATTGTACTGGTGATTATTTTTGCCGTTCTTATGCAGTCGCAACACGTACGGACACCTCTGCACGGAGCTGTTCGATTCGGTAAAATCCGAGCCAGAAGATGGCTGAATTCAAACGACTCCAACATAACGTTTCATAGTGTCGCCGGTATTCCTGAAGCAAAAGAAGAACTTCGAGAAATTATCCAGTTCCTGAAAAAACCGAAACAGTTTCAGAAACTTGGCGGAAAAATCCCAAAAGGGGCTTTGCTGATCGGCCCTCCGGGCACAGGAAAAACTTTACTTGCCAAAGCGATCGCCGGCGAGGCGAATGTACCGTTCTTCAGTATCAGCGGATCGGATTTTGTGGAAATGTTTGCCGGTGTCGGCGCCTCACGGGTACGCGACCTGTTCAAGCAGGCAAGCCGTCACGCGCCATGCATCATTTTTCTGGATGAGATAGATGCGGTCGGCAGGTTTCGCGGCACCAGCACAGCATCCACACACGACGAACGTGAACAAACACTGAACGCCCTGCTGGTTGAACTCGACGGGTTCAATACACAGGAAGGAATCATTTTGCTTGCCGCCACTAACCGTCCTGACATTCTTGACCCTGCCCTGCTCCGCCCTGGCAGGTTTGACCGGCAGGTAATACTTGACTTACCTGACATTAACGGGCGTGAAGCCATACTGAAAGTTCATACCCGCAGAATAATACTCGACACAAACGTCAGGCTGGATCAGATAGCCAGAATCACCCCCGGCTTCTCCGGTGCGGAACTGGCAAACCTTGTAAACGAAGCCGCATTGCTTGCCGCTCGAAATAATCAATCTTCAGTGACCATGAAAGATTTCGAGGAATCCCGTGATAAAGTCACATGGGGAAGAGAGCGAAAAAGCAGGGTTATGAATGAGGCAGACCGAACCATAGCCGCCTATCATGAAGCAGGGCACGCTCTGGCAACTCATTTTCTTCCCGACGCGACACAGCTCCACAAAGTCACCATTATACCGAGAGGACAGCATATGCTGGGTTCAACACTGCATATCCCCGCTTCAGACCGGCAAATGGTTACCCGCAAGCAGATATTGGCTGAGATAACCCTATTGATGTCAGGCAGGGCGGCAGAAGAATTAGCTTTCAGCGATTGCTCGACAGGCGCTCACAACGATATCAAACGAGCCACTGAACTGGCGCGGCTCATGGTATGCGAATGGGGCATGAGCGCGAATCTCGGCCCGGTGCGTTATACACGCTCTGAGGGGAATACAGCCTCTGTCCAAGGTTGTTCTCCTGATTTCAGTGAACAAACAGCGGCGGCAATCGATGCGGAAATCAAGGATATCATTGCCGATTGCCATACAAAAGCGCTTAATTTAATCGCCCGGAATAAAGAAACGCTCATATCGCTGGCAACGGAACTATTGAAACAGGAAGTGCTTGATGCTGAAAAAGTGAAAGAACTGATTACGCAATCTCTTCCGGCGGCAAAGGGATAACTGATGACGGAATCCGCTTTTTTTTCAAAGAGTAATACACCGCTGATTATGGGAATCCTGAATGTCACACCGGATTCTTTTTATGACGGAGGCGAATATACCGATATTGCCGCCGCGGTAAAACACGCTCAGGAAATGGCAGAATACGGAGCGAAAATCATTGATGTCGGCGGCGAATCATCACGCCCGGGCGCTGAACCGGTTGACGCTCAGACAGAATGCTCGCGGGTTATTCCGGTCATCAAGGAAATAGCGGGGCGGCATGACGTCACCATTTCCATTGATACGACCAAAGCGGTTGTTGCAGAAGAAGCGCTTGCCGCAGGCGCATCAATCATAAACGACATTTCAGGCATGCGGTTTGATACGCGAATGGTTTCAGTCGCAAAAGAGTATCAGGCGGATGTGGTTGTCATGCATATGCAGGGCACGCCGCAGAATATGCAGGATAACCCGCATTACACAGGATGGATTATTGACGAAATAAGCTCTTTTTTTGATCAACGGATAGCATATCTGGAAAAACAGGGTATATCCCGTAATAAAATTATACTTGATCCAGGCATCGGATTTGGTAAAACTGTAGAGAACAATCTGGATATAATAGCTCACTGCGATTATTTTAAACAGCGCTTTAAACTGCCTCTTTTAATCGGGCCGTCACAAAAAAGTTTTATCGGGCATACACTCAATGCCGAAGGAATCGACCGTGTCTGGGGCACAGCCGCGGTTATAGCCTATCTTACTGCCGCCGGCACGGATATAATCCGTGTTCACCATGTGCGGGAGATGGTACTGGTCAGTTCAATGATTTCACGCATTTACGAAAGGAAACGCGACAGTGTGGTCATGGGTTAGTTACGATAAACTACTTCCCTACGTGCGCGCTTTCATGAGCGAGAACTGGCGAGCGGTTCTTGAAATAACCATACTCGCGCTTTTTATCTATTATATACTCCTTTTTATCAAAGGGACTCGCGCGGTACAGGTGCTTAAAGGGCTTGCCATGCTGATTTTTCTATCGTTTTTCTCGAATAAGCTGAACCTCACGGTGCTGAACTGGCTTCTCACCATGTTCACCCCGATAGCCATTTTATCGATTATAATCATCTTTCAATCCGAGCTCCGGCGTGGTCTTGCACGGCTGGGAAGAAGCCCGTTTCTGGTTTCGTTGTTTTCGGACACAAAAATCCCGGACATCATATCGGAAGCGGTTACCAGCATGGCTGATCGAAAAATCGGCGCTATTTTAGTCTTTGAACGGGAAATCGGACTGAAAAATTATATAAGTACCGGCGTCCCGCTGGATGCTATGATCAGTAAAGAACTTATATGCTCCATTTTCATGCCGACAAGCCCACTGCACGACGGAGCCGTGATTATTGAGAGAGACAGGATATCGGCCTCATCATGTTTATTGCCGTTATCTCAGTTTCATCAGATCAGCAAGTCGCTCGGTACCCGTCACCGCGCGGCTGTAGGCATTACGGAAGAGACCGATTCCCTCGTCATTGTTATTTCCGAAGAAACAGGAACTGTCTCTCTGGCGGAAAACGGCAACTTGATACGCGACGTCGGCCCTGAAAAAATTATCGCTTCATTACGAAGTATTTATGTGCATTCACAAAAAATAAAGTAGACTTATGGGAAAACACTGGTTTTTAAAAAATACGCTCTTAAAATTGATTGCCATCATACTGGCAACAGTCACATGGTTCTACCTGAATGACCTCGTCAGTAAAACCGAGACATTTACCATTCCGGTTGATATCAAACTGCCGGAAAACCTGATTCAGCTTAACCGGTCGGCAAACACTATTACCCTCACGTTAAAAGGCCCTGCGGGAGTTATAGATACCATTACTGAAGAAAGTATCCGCTGTTTCAAGGAGCTTGGCCCTGAAACCCAACCGGGCAACCATATTATTCCCGTGCAGGACATATCTATTTCCATACCCAGTTCAGTCATGATAGAAAACATTTTTCCCCCGCGCCTGAATTTGAAGATTGACCGGATTATTGAAAAGGATTTTACCGTTATTGTGGTGACACGCGGCAAACCAGCTCCGGGATTTGTTGAACTGGACACGCACCGCGTCAACCCATCCGTCATAAAATTGCGGGGGCCGGAGCAAATGATCAGTTCCATAGACACCATCAACACCGAGCCGATCACCATTAACGGGCTTATTGGCACAAAACGGTTTACGGATGTAAGCCTTCAGGAATTTCTCCCTCACAAACCTCTGAATGAAGATAAACATGTTGAAGTTACTATCCGTATAGCAGAAGAAACAGCCACCAGAACATTTTCCAACATCCCGATTCGGATGCTGGAAATGGTAAAAATACCTTATGACGTGATCATATCCGTGTATGAAGCTGAAGTCATTGTGCGAGGCAAACCCGAACTGCTCAACAAACTCAACGGCACGGATGTTAAGCTGTTTTTCGATATAACCAATCTTGAACCGGGGGTCTATGACCTGCCCTTATCCGGTATCCTGCCGGACAAATTTACCCGCGAAGGGGTTAGGATAACAACCATCACGCCTTCGAACCTTGAAGTCACCATCGAGGTCAAAAAAAAGGAGTCTTTCTAATGGTAACATTAGGTGTTAATATTGACCATATTGCAACCATACGCCAAGCTCGGCGTACATATGAGCCTGACCCGGTATGGGGCGCCGCCATAGCTGAACTGGCTGGTGCGGATTGCATTACCGTTCATCTGCGCGAAGACCGGCGCCATATTCAGGACAGGGATGTACGAATACTGCGCCAGACAGTGCAGACGAAACTGAACTTGGAAATGGCGAACGAGGAGTCTATCATCGCAATAGCGCTTGATATCCGGCCGGATCAGGTAACACTGGTACCGGAAAAACGGGAAGAGATAACAACTGAAGGAGGGCTCGATGTGGCCGCCCACGCTGACGCGATCGCGAAATCGGTTCAGCGATTCAGGAAAAACGGGATTGTAACCAGCTTATTCATCGATCCCGATCCCGCACAGATGAAAGCGTCCGCGGAATGCGGGGCTGAATTTATAGAGTTTCACACAGGCAAATACGCCAACGCGCAAACAGAAAAAGATACCGCTGAAGAACTGGAAATATTAACGCAGGCGGCAAAAACCGCTCATCGTCTCGGTTTGCGGGTTAATGCCGGGCATGGGTTAAATTAT
Source organism: Candidatus Auribacter fodinae (assembly GCA_003599815.1). Classification (GTDB taxonomy): domain Bacteria; phylum Auribacterota; class Auribacteria; order Auribacterales; family Auribacteraceae; genus Auribacter; species Auribacter fodinae. Next base: position 28,208 of record QZJZ01000067.1, on the reverse strand, counting down.
AAAAACGTACAGGCAATCTGTAAGCTTCCGTATATTGAAGAACTGAATATCGGGCACAGCATAATAAGCCGTGCTGTTTTCAGCGGGTTATCGGAAGCGGTCAGGGAAATGAAAGACATTTTACGGCGGGAAAGCGTATGAAAGTAGTCAACTCTGAACAAATGGCTTCAATCGACCGCTATGCGATAGATACGTGCAGAATCCCGGGGCATCAGCTTATGGAAGAAGCCGGGCGTATCGTAGCGCGCAAAGCAATAAAATTTATCCACCATTACTGCCTGCCTGAACAAATAGCCATTTTCGCATGGCACGGCAATAACGGCGGCGACGCAATGGTAACCGCGTGGCATTTACTAAAAAAAATGCCTGATATAGAAACACATGTGTACTTTTTGTCCACGCCGGACAAACTATCGGAAGACGCGCTGAAACAGTACAAACGCATGGAAAAGGATTTTCCTGAATACCTGCATACCATAACAACCACGGACGAACTGGCAGGAATAAAAAATGCTTGTAAAAATGCGGGTTTAATCATTGACGGGTTGTTCGGCACCGGGTTTCAAGGGACTCCGCATGGATTCGCGGCTGAAGCGATGGCGTTTTTGAACAGGATAAAACGCCCGATACTCTCAATAGACATTCCCTCAGGATTAAACGGAACCACAGGCTCTGTTACCAGCGTGGCTATAAAAGCGAGTGTTACTGTTACATTCGGGTTACCAAAAATTGGACTGCTGGTAAACGACGGCCCAAAATATGTGGGCAAACTGATTGTCGCGGATATCGGATTTCCCGAAGAAGCCATACAAAGCGTCAGCTCAGATATCGAATGGCTTCAGCCCAGAGAGATGAAGCGGTTATTGCCGCCAAGGCCTATTGACGCACATAAAATGACCTTTGGGCACCTTTTAATTATCGCGGGATCCAGAGGCATGACCGGCGCGGGTATCATGGCCGCTCAGTCAGCGTTCCGCACAGGATGCGGAATGGTAACGCTCGGATGCCCGGCAAGCTTGAATACGGTATTTGAATCAGTACTAACTGAAACAATAACGCTGCCGTTACCTGAAACCGAAGCGGCAACACTATCAGCTGAAGCGATCGGATTCATCCGGGCGGCAATCAAACAGCGCAGGTTTAACGCTACTCTGATCGGCCCGGGATTGGGAAGTCATCCGTCAACGACGGAGCTTGTCCATGAAATTCTGAAAACATCGCCTCATCCGGTGATACTCGACGCCGACGCAATTAACGCGGTGGCAATGTCAGATACGTGCTCATTATCAAAATGTGCGGTTCCGGTTATATTGACTCCGCATCCCGGAGAAATGGGCCGTTTGCTTAAATGCAGTACGGATGAGGTTCAGAAAGACCGGCGGCAAGCAGTGCGAGAATGCGCCAACCGCTTCGGCGCGGTAACTGTATTAAAAGGACACAACTCAATGATAACCGCCCCGAATGTACCGGTTTTCATCAACACCACCGGTAATTCAGGACTGGCAACCGCAGGTTCCGGAGACGTCCTTGCCGGCATGATAGGATCGTTTCTGGTGCAGGATATGACACCGCTGGAAGCGGCATGTGCGGGCGTATATTTTCATGGAAAAGCCGGAGATTATTCCGTAACGTCCATCGGACAGCGGAGCATGATGGCAACAGATGTTATACGAAATATTTGTAACGTTTTGAGATAATGCTAATAAACATCTGCCGGTTAAGAATCCGGTTTACGCTTGACAGTACAATAATAAAATAATAAAAGTGTAATCCATACTATATAAAAAAATGACTAACATATGTATTGAGATAGGATCAAAGTAAAAGGGAGATTAAAATGAGCAATATTCTAAAAAGGCTGAGCAACGCCTCAGTTGAAAAAGACGACAGATCTGCATCACCAGTATCATCATATGATGCGAGCATGAAGGAAACCGTTGCCATGCCTACACCTTCGTTCAGTAAATCCAACAGCAGTGTTATAACATCCGATGTAAAGTTTGACGGTGAAATAGAATTTAATGAATCACTGACAATATATGGAAGCGTAAAGGGATCAATAAAAAGTTCAGGTACACTGTTACTGGAAAAAGGCGCTTCCGTTGACGCGACCATCAATGCCAAAAGCCTGACGGTACGCGGTAATTTCAAAGGCAAAATTGAAGCTGAGGAGAAAGTCGAACTATTGTCGCAGGCACAAGTCATCGGCGACATAAATGCGAACAGAATTAAAGTGGAAGACGGCGTAAAATTCGTCGGGAAAGCAAATATAAACTCTAAAAAAACCAAGTAAGATGCCGTTATGAGTTCATTTTCGCTTAAGAATTTTTTGTCTAAAGACAAAGAGAATAAACAACGGGTTATACCGACCATAGAGGTGCCCTGCCCGTCATGTCATGCTGTGCAAACTGTTTCTGAAGGCGCGATATCAGCATTATGCAAAAACTGCAAAAGAATATTCGACGTGAAGAAAGCATTGGAGAAACCGGCCGATCAGCACAAACAGCCAACAATCGATCAGCAGGACGAAAAAGAAAACTATACGCAGGATTCTAAAAAAATACGTTGTTCAGGATGCCAGACATGGCAGGATGTGCCTGTTATAGCCATATCTGCTTTCTGCAAAAAATGCGGACAGCGTATAAACCTGCAGGACTACAAAAAAAACAACTTTTTCAGAGGCGACCTTGACACTAAAGGAACGCTGTTCATTACCGCTACCGGTGAAGTACATGGTACTGTCAATGTCGGTGAAGCGGTCATTGAAGGCAAATTTAAAGGAGTTATGATTGCCGAACGGGTGGTACGCCTCGAACCCGGTTCGTTGTTCCACGGCGAACTTTACGCACCGAGCGTATCGGTCTCTGACGGAGCCGCGTTTGTCGGGCAATCGGAAGTCGACCCCAAAAAAATGATTATTAATGAAGAATAGATAAACCTCAACACAAGGAGTTTCTCATGTTTGAACGTGAAAAGAATTATGATGATTATTCAGGCCCGGATAAGGAAACCATTCTCAGTGATGATACCAGGTTTAAAGGTTCTCTCGAATTCAGCAATAAACTGATTATCAACGGCAAATTCGAAGGAAACCTGCAGAGCAAAGGTACACTGATGATCGGCGCGAGCGGTGAAGTTAAAGCTGAAATTAAAGTCGGCAGTGTGATTATTGACGGAAAAGTCTGGGGCAACATCACTGCGGATGACAAAATCGAATTGAAAGCCAGCGCTGAACTCTATGGCGACATCAAAGCACGCCGTCTGGTTATCAGCGAAGGAGCTACATTTATAGGCCAGTCCGATGTCAGCCCGAACAGGCAGGAAACTCCAGCCGCGCAACCGGCGAAGACAAGCAGTGCCGCTCCTGCCTCTGCTCCTCAGGACACAGCTAAAAAGGTAGAGAAGGACGCTTCAGCGGCTTCAGCGCCAAAAGACAAAACCGCTGAACAGAAAGATAAAGACAAACAGCAACTGCTTAGATCATTCTAAGTTGGGAGTGCTGAAAAAGATTCTAAGTTCCTCGTTTAAGATGTCATCGCGAGGAGCGTCAGCGACGGGTGATCTCATGTGTATGACACTATCCGTCGGAGAGGATTGACACAGCCCCTTCGGGGCTTCGCAATGACATGCTCTTGTGACTTTTTCATCGCGCTTAGTTTTTCGCTGATTAGAATTTCAGATTAAACCTTGCGATACAAGGGTCATTCGGATAATACCTGAATGGCCCTTTCGCATTTCTGGATATACGATTGAACTTCAGGGTCTGAGGGGCGCAGGTGCAATGCCTTATTAAACTGAAGCATAGCGTTACGGTATTCGCCCGCAGTATATAATTCGCACGCCTGAGAAAAGGTTTGTTCAAACAACTCATCCGCAACGGATTTTTCTGCCGGAACCGCCTTTTCAGGCACAGGCGGTACCGCAACCTGTTTTTGTTGTTCAAGGAGTTTGCGTTGTTCTTCAAGGAGCCTCTTTTCCTCCTGAATACGAGCCTGTTCGGCTTTTAACCGTTCTTCCTGCAGGCGCTGTTGCTGGAGTTCCTGTTCCTGTTGTTTGCGGGCTATGGCGGACATGGATTTTTCCAGATAATCACGCGCTTCTTTATTTTCCGGATCAATGGCTATAACATTTTCAAAAGTCTCGCGCGCACGTTCGTAGTTACCAACATCAAAATATACTTTACCAACGATCATCTCTTTTTTAATATTTTTTTCAAGTGTCTCAGCATCAACTGGTACAGATACAGCCTGAGACGGCGTTGACGGCGCGGCCTCCTGCTGGTACACCGCCTTCTTTGATCTGACAAAGTCCTGCAATGATTCCAGCGACCGGCGGTTTAAGCGAGTAATGTCGCCGCGGTTAATAACAGGGATGAGCTGCAAGGGCTGTTGTTCCTGTCTGGTAAGATCGATTTTCCAGAGCCCTGATTCCATGGTCATATAGAGTTCCGCCAGAAAATAGGCGCCAGCCTGATCTTTTTCGTACACAATCAGATAATATCCGACAACATCAGTATCGCTGAAAAGAAAGGCATCGAATGTGGTAACGTCCATGTATATTGCTGTCATATCAACGCTTTCACTGACTTGAGCAGTCTGGCTCATAAAAGCGGATTCCGGAATCACTGCCTGTGTCGTCTCACTGAGCAGTCCATATAACACTGTTTTATTTGACTGCTTGTCATACAATGCCTGTAAATATGCCTGTCCGATAAGAATAGGGTCATCAGCGGGAACAATGAATCCCTTTTGTACGGCAACACCTTTTTTTCCGGCGCAACCGGAGAAAAAGGGTATTAACATCAACATAGCCAATATAATAGACAGTCTCTTCATAATGCACCCTATTCCAATACTATTTCATATTCTTTACTGTTATATTCCACAATGAGATACGAATACGATATCTTTTTTACAAGAACATCATTGATACGTTCATTTTCACGCAGAGGCATCCCATTTATAACCGCGTATTTTCTGCTGAAATCCCATATCACACCCGAAATATACAATTCCGGCAACCCTGCTATGGCAACCGCTTTTTCAGGCGTTTCAGAAACGTGGCCGGTTTCCTGACGGGCAAGGTTCTTCAAAGTGCGTTCTATTTCCAAAGTCGCGGTATTCGCTTCAGCGACCACTTCAGCTCTAATTTCATCAAGGAGCAGTTCGTCATCAATATCCGGGCCGACATCAGTTACGGAGGGTATATCATCAACAGGCATTTCCCCGGCAGGAGACTGCAGAGCTTCTGTTGAGACAGTACCCGGTGAAGTGCGCGCATTATAGTTAGAGCGCAAAAAAAAGAGCAGTCCGAAAACCAGCATAACCATACAGATGGTACCGGTGAAAAGACCGATCCAGAAACCCGCAAGATGCCGTTTATGACGACTGGACGGTTTACCGAGTCCAAGCAGGGTTTTTATCTGGTTTCTCTTGCCGTTACGCGTATGGCGTTCCAGCTTATTAAGTGCTTTGATTAACAGGCTCATAGCCCGTCCCGTCAGAGACCTTGTTTATTTTCGTTTTTCTGCGCACCGATCAATGCCAGCCGGGTATTCACATCAACAATGCCGTCAGGGTTTAACCCTTTTTTCTTCTGGAACTCTTTAACTGCTGTAACGACTTCATCGGTGTATTCACCATTGATGTCACCGGAATAATACCCTATATCGCGCAATTGTTTTTGTATCTCGGACACGATCCTGCCAGTGGTCGTTTTGTAAAAAATCTCATCATCATTCACGATATCATTGACAAAAACAATCGCCTTGCCGATAAACACCCGTTTCAGAAAACTCAATGAGAAAGCCTTTTCCCCGCTTTCATCAACGATATGCGCTGTTCCCTCTTCAATTTTCTGCAATAATACATATTTACGAATATACTTTTTGTCCGTCACTTCAAGCAGGACAGGCAACCCGAATTTATCCAGTGTTTCCAGTTCCGCCCACGAGACAACTGCTGACAGGCCGGCTGAGAGAGCAAATTCCTCATAATCCAATTTAAGTTCATGCTGATAACGTTCATTAATCGATGAAATCAGTTCCTCGTCCACATCCCATAACGACAATAACGTGGTCAATGGTTTCATTGAAGGGTTCACAGGCCTGGGCGGCGCCGGTTGTTGTACAATACGTACCGGCTGGCCTTGCTGGACATCCACAACAGCTTGCTCACGTGACAGTTCAGTTAATGCCTTCATCCGTATGGCTTCTTCGCGCAGTCTGTCCAACGCGGTCTGATACAAACGGCGGGAATCTTCCATTGTTTCAGAATAAGTACCGATGCTGTATTTCAGCTCCTTATAATTATAGAACGCGAAAAAGATAAAAAGAAATACCAGTCCGACAAACGAGTAGCGGATGACGCGCTTAAGGGAAAAGTTCGTGGACATAAACTGATTTTCAATATCTTTAAGCGGCTTTTTTCCTTTAATTTCGCGAATGGCTTTTTTGACCAGGCCGGGAGACACTTTTTTGGTCTCGGCAACATAGGCGGCAAGAAGCGCATTATCGCACACCACATTAATTATACGGGGAACGCCGTGTGAAAATTTATAAATCATTTTCAGTGACGACTCGCTAAACTCGACAGCGTCTTCCTGTGCTCCGGCTATACGAAGGCGATGATATATATATTCCACCGTTTCATTGAAATCAAGCGGATACAAATGATACCGAACAGTAATGCGCTGGTTCAGTTGCCGCAATTCGGGAGATCCGAGAATATCAAGCAATTCCGGTTGCCCCACCATGATAATCTGAAGCAGTTTTTCTTTTTCGGTCTCAAGGTTTGAGAGCATTCTCAACTGTTCAAGCGTTTCAAACGGCAGGTTCTGGCATTCGTCGATAAGCACAACCACATTTTTGTTCTGCTGTTTCTGGCGTAACAAAAATTCGTTCAGTTCATCAATAAGTTCTTTTTTCGATTGTGCTTTGGTATGTATACCGAGATCCTGATTGATCGTTTGCAGGATTTCAAAAGCGTTCAGGTACGAATTGAGGACAAAAGCAACTTCCACATTTTCGTTTACCCTGCTTAACAACGCCCTGCACAAAGTAGTTTTGCCGGCGCCGACCTCCCCTGTAATCAGGATAAACCCTTTGCGTGCTTCTATGCCATAGGTTAAATGCGCAAGCGCCTCCTGATGCTTTTTGCTCGGGAAAAGAAAATGCGAATCAGGAGTTAAATCAAACGGGTTATCTTTTAATCCGAAATATTCTTTATACATTGTTTCGTCTCGATCTCCAGTAAACAGTTTCAAACCAACGGCTATGGGAATCTCCGTCAGCCGTTTTGCACCTGATCAGGTATATCCGATTCTTCAGAGGCAGATGTATCTGAATTCTTTCCTGAAGACCCGGTTTCTTTCATAGTATCAGCATAATTCATCTGAAGATTAGAGAGGTAACTGGTGAGAATATCGTTTTCTTTTTGTGAGAGGTTGCCAGCAGTTTTCATTTTCAGCATCTCGAGTAAATCAATGGTAAATCGCGCCGCTTCAAGATGGGTACTGACTGTACCGGTATACGGGTTAATAATTTTTCCCATCTGCTGTAACGCGGTGTTCGATAACAGGGAAATCAAGCCAATAAATTCGGATTCATAGTTGTTAGCCCCGCTCCTGCCCTGTTTCTCCATAAAGGAATCCTCTCCTGTTTATTAATTGGCTTTAAATGGATTATCGAATACTTCCTCAAAATCAAACACGTTGTGAAAATCGTCTTTTGAATCGTTCTCACTTTTACCAAGCAGTCCGTTATTCACGAGGTTAAACACAATCTCACCGAAATCATCGCTCGTATGAATACCCCAGTGTTCAAAAACAGTGCGTACAAGGGGCCCGAACTGATCAAGCGCATACTCACGAATACCCTCCATCAATTCACGTCCGCTCACATGGCGCGGACGCTCATGTTTGCCCATGGTATAGTTCAAGGCAAGCAGTACAAAATTATATGCTTCAAGTTCGTAACGCTTATCATTCGCGCAAATTTCCTGTAAAAGTTCAAACAAATGCTTTTTCTGTTCCATCACTTACTCGTAATCGTCGTTATTAAACATGCTATCGTAGCGTTCCTTGTGATCTTCCAGCAAATCGTCAAAAATTTCTTTACGCATGGTCTCGAACCGTTCCGTCAGATTGCGAACCAACACACGGGTACGTTCAATTATATTATTTGAGGACTCCCGTATCGACTCAACATCACGATTTAATGCCACAAGGCTCTGTTTGAGAAACTGTTTTAAAAAACTCTTATCATACGACAAGAGGCATTCATGGCGTATCAGGATATGTGCCGCTTCAAGCGAATCCAGTATCAGTTCAAGGCATTTATCAAAATGTTCCTCACTGGGCTTTACGGAATGCCCCCGCATGGCAAACAGAGCGTTTTCACGGGTCTTTGTGAATAACGCTACAAGCAGGCGCACTTTTTCAAGCCTTTTTTCTGCCGGCATCGCCGAAAAATCGTCATAAAGATTGTTTACAGCCCGCAAATAATATTTATCCCGCTGGGCGAGATAAATCGGACGGTTCATGGAAAGATCAACCATAAGTAGCTAACCTATTTTATAGCAATTCGTTACAAATATTACCCAAAGAATATTAAAAATATAATAACACAGGGGATATGTCATGTCAATTTCATAGTATCCATCTGCCAACATGTTGACATTATACAGATAAACACGATATTATACTACGATTATGAAAAATTTTATGCTGACTATTTTAATGATTATATGCATTGCCGCCAAAATGGTATTATCCTATTCTCCCGGCGAAACAACAACAAAAAACGATCCCCCACCTCCTGAATTTGAATATTTAGCCATACAGGATTACATGTTAAAGAATACCCTCATAAATTCCATTCGAAAACGGATTGAGCAGGACCCGTCCGTAGTGCATCAATACAGCAGAGCATCATTCTATATAAACCGCTCAGCATTTATCCATGCACTGGCGCTCATTGCATCGAATGAATATATCCCTTTGCTCGAAAGCTGTCTCAGTGATTCCGATCAAAAGATCATCGCGGATACACTCACGGCGCTGGGACACATGCGCCACACCGAAGCGGAAACAGCTCTTCAGCGATTCGCTAAAAATCCCCAGCACAACGCAGAAACCGCATCTTCGCTAATAAATGCCTTGAGCAATTATTTCTCCGACTCATCAGCGGATATTATCATATCTTTTTATAACAGGAAAATAAATACAATACAGTTTAACACCACTGTCATAACCGCGCTTGGCGTTATGGGAACCCCTTACGCCGCCAATCTGCTGGTATCATTATACCCGCAGGCGCCGGATACTGAAAAGCTGATGATTATTGAGAATCTCGGGTACTGCCGTAATTCCGATTCAGCCCGTCTTTTCCTGAGTGCCATAGTACAGGCTAAAGGCCACCAGCATTTTGTTCAAGCTGTTCTGAGCCTCGGTATGCTGGAGTCTCAGGAACATATCCCTTTGTTTCTTGAACTGCTTCATGATGAATCAAACACTTTTGTCCCGCCGGCGGCTCAGGCACTGTCGTATTTCAGCATTCCGTGGCTGGTCAATGAATTGCTTAAAGAGACCGACGAGAAAACAATCAATTCCGTTAACCGTTTCGTTTATGATGCCATCACCAAAATAATCAGTACGTGGACAGAGGAGGAAATCATATCCTTTATTACCGATAACAACCTGCCGGGAGATATAGCCATGCGGCTCGCCGAGCTGAACGACCCGTCATCAATCAAAGTGCTGGAAGAAATCCTCGCGCACGAAGATCCTCTCAACCGGCTGGCAGGATTATTCGCGCTGAACACCATGAACAACGATGAGTCACGGTCAGCCATTATGCGGCATCTGCCATACGCCGCTGACCTTGAACTTCGTTTTATGATACCTGTTTTTAAACAATGGCTGGAAGAAAAAACCATATCGTTTGAAGAAATCGCAAAACCGCTGTCCCGCTCAGGCTATTTTCGCGAAAAAGAAGCCATTTTCTCGGTCGCGCTCAATGTCGCCGAACCGGAACGGGTTTTCATATACCTTGTCAACACGCCTGACCACCCTATGAACTGGCTGGCTTCATATACGTCATCGTATCTAACGTATGACAAAGCGGTTATCCGCGGATTGACGTATTCCGCACGCAAAGGATTATTCAGGGAACGGTATTACGCAGTCAAAACGCTGATACAGATTTCAGGGGATTCACAGGAAATAAACGGATTTCTGTCATCGCTCATTGAATCAGAACAAAATAAAACCGTTAAAAAGCTTTTAGAGAATAGATGATCAGCCTGCCGCCTGTTCTGTACAGGACAGGCCGTGCCGTTCAAGAAATGAATCAATACGCCGGAGCGCTTCTTTGATGTCATCCATGCCTGTCGCGTAAGAACACCGTATAAAACCTTCTCCCGCAGAGCCGAAAGCAGTGCCGGGCACGGTAGCGACGTTCTCTTCCGTCAACAGCTTCCTGCAAAATTCTTCAGATTTAAACGGAAGCCTCTGTATTGACGGAAACACATAAAACGCGCCTTCGGGTGTGGCGCATGGCAGTCCCATTTTGTTGAACCCGCTGACAATGACTTTTCTGCGCCGGTCATATTCCTTTTTCATAAAGCGCATTTCTTTATCCCCGCACTTTATCGCCTCAATAGCGGCAATTTGCCCGGCAATAGGCGCACAGAGAATCGCATACTGATGAATCTTCATCATCGCTTCTATAATATCATGCGGAGCGGCGGCGTACCCGATACGCCAGCCTGTCATGGCGAATGCCTTTGAAAAACCGGATATTAATATAGTCCGCTCATGCATTCCCGGCAGAGACGAAAAACTGACGTGCTGGTAATCGTAGGTCAGCTCGGCATAAATTTCGTCGGAAACAACGACAAGGTCATGTTCACGAGCGAGATGCGCCAGTTTGTCCAGTTCTTCATATGAAAAGCTTTTACCGGTCGGGTTAGAGGGATAATTTATAAAAAGCGCTTTGGTCTTAGTGGTAATAGCCGCGCGTATAGCGTCAAAATCAAGTGCAAAGGTAGTTCCCCTGATAGTTGAGACAGTCACCGGCACACCTCCGGCCAGGGTCACCAGCGGGCAATACGCCACATAAGAAGGTTCAAGTATAATAACTTCATCACCGGGGTTAAGGATTGCCCGGAACGCAAGATCCATCGCTTCCGACGCGCCGACGGTTATAAGGATTTCCTGCTTCGGGTTGTATGTCACCTTAAAATGGTTCTCAAGGTAAAGAGCGATCATTTCACGCAGTTCAAGAAGTCCTAGGTTTGAGGTATACGACGTAGCGCCTTTTTCAATAGCATAAATCGCCGCTTCGGAAATATGCCACGGTGTATGAAAATCAGGTTCACCGACACCCAGTGATATGACGTCTTTCATTCCTATAACGAGCTCAAAAAAAGCGCGTATCCCTGATGGCGGTATATTTTTGACTTTTTCGGCAACGAAATCTCTCATTGTATATAATCCTGTGCGTTAAGGAGTGACCGCCAAACGCGGTGTTTTTTCCTGTGTTTCCAGAATGATGCCGTCTTCTTTGTAGCGTTTCAGCAAAAAGTGTGTCGACGTGTTATGAACGCTATCCAGCGTAGCTAATTTCTCCGCAACGAAAAAACCGATATCCTTCATTGTATCGCCTTCAACAAGCAGAAGAAGATCGTATCCGCCCGACATCAGGTACAACGATTTCACTTCAGGAAACTTGTATATCCTCCGCGCAATCGCGTCAAACCCGACACCCCTCTGCGGACTACACTTAACTTCGATAATGCAGTGGGTCTTGTCGCTCTTTAACTGCTGCAGGTTTACGACGGCCTTATAATTAAGGATAGTTTTGTCATTCTCCATTTCATGAATGCTGGCAGAGACAATGTCTTCCTTTAAGTTCAACATAACTGCAATGTCTGCCGCTGTCTTGCGGGCATCTTTGGTTAGGATATCAAGAATTTCTTTTTTTAGATTATCTTTGTCCATATGCAGTACCCTTCAATAACTTTTTCTTCTTGAGTAATCACGTATTAACCGTTTTGCTTCATCAGACTTTTTAGATAATGGAACCAGTGAAAGATATTTTTTCAGCAGTTTTTCCGCACCCTCAAAGTCGCCGTATATATCGCCAAGCAGTTTCGCTTTAAGATAATACGCCTCATCATAATTCGGGTTGAAATTCAGTGCCGTATCAAAATATACTTTTGCTATATCATACATTTCAAGCGAAGAATAACATATTCCGAGTTCGACATTAACATCAGCCTGATCCTGCTGGATCGTCAATGAGCGTTCCAGAGACGAAATAGCTTCCTGAACACGCCCGGATTTCCAATAACTTTTACCCAGTATTTTATGAGCGTGCGCCAAGTTTGGGTCAAGGGATATAGCTCGCTTTTCGGTCTCTATAGCCTTGGAGTATATCCCTTTATTAAGATAAGATTCACCGATGCGGCATAACGCCAGAGCATCAGCATATTCCCTTCGCCTTTTAGCGTCCCATTGCAAATTTCCGCGGTCTGAGCGTTTGAATACATAAAGTATACAAAGAACTACCACAATGATAAAGGGAATTATTAAAATAATAATGAATAGGATAAGATATGGTATGTCTTTAACGTGCGAATATTTCTGAAAACTTTCGACCAGCTCGTAAAAGTAACTGCCAAAAATCATCACGTCAAAACTCTATAAAAGAAATTGTATCCCGGAAGGATACTACATTATTATTTCTCTTTTGTATCAGTGTCGCTATCACTCTGGTCATCAGCATCTTCTTCCATGGAAGCATCACTATCTTCTGTTTCGTCAACAATAACCGCGTCTTCTGGTTCATTCTGCGATACTTCTGATTTTGCATCCTGCTTTAGATCAGCGGACGCAACGCTTTTAGATGCTTTTTCGGCAGGTGCTGACACTTCAGCCGCCATTACTGACTTCTCCGTTAATTCCAGAATAGCCATAAGGGTACCATCGCCGCGGCGAACATTATATTTCAGGACACGAGTATACCCGCCATTACGTTCCGTAAAACGAGGCCCGATTTCGGTAAACAGCTTGCTAATAAGTTTGCGATCCTGAATAAAACGTTCAACCTGACGTATAGCAGAAAGATTATTTTTCTTCGCAAGCGTAATCAGTTTATCAGCTCTCGCGGAAGTCACTTTTGCTTTCTTCAAAGTAGTAACAACACGTTCATGCTCTATCAATCCACGCATTATGTTCGCAATGGTAGCTTTACGATGGCTCGCGCTCCTACTAAGTCGTGACCTCAATTTCCTGTGTCTCATGAATTGATACCCCTCTTATATATAATGATTTCTATTTACATTTCTGTAGGTGCAACTTGAGGCTCCGCTAAAACTTTGCGTTTACGTTCCTCAATTTTTTTATTTAATTCCTCAGGTATAGACATACCGAGCTTTAATCCCATGTTTTCAATGATCGCCTTAATTTCATTCAGGGACTTTTTTCCGAAGTTACGATATTTAAGCATTTCCGATTCGCTCTTCTGTACCAATTCGCCAATCGTATTGATATTGGCGCTGGCAATACAATTTGCGGAGCGTACGGACAACTCTATTTCATTAATACTCATTAAAAGCAGGCGTTCCAGCTCTTCGGTTTCGCTCTTTTCTTCTCTCTCGTCGTCTCTTTCAATTTCAAACTGTTTGCCGCTGGTCTGTTCGAAAACCAGAAGATGCTCGCGTAAAATAGCGGCCGCCTGTGACAACGCGTCATCCGGGGTAATGCGCCCGTCCGTCCAGATATGAAGTATCAGTTTGTCGTAGTCAGTCATCTGTCCGACACGTGTATCTTCAACTTCATATTTCACTTTGATGACCGGAGTAAAAATAGAGTCAATAGGAATAGTGCCTATAGGCTTGCTCATATCCTTATTCTGATCGGCAGGTGTATATCCTCTTCCAATCTGGATTTCCAGTTCCATATGCAGTTCACCGTCTTCAGCGAGCGTAGCTATCTGGTGATCGGGATTAATAATTTCCATAGTATGGTCGACGAGAATATCACCGGCGGTAACCGGGCCCGGGCCTTTTTTATCAAGGCGGACGGTACGAGTGTCGCGAGCGGTTACTTTAATTAACACTTTTTTCAGATTAAGGATAATTTCAGCGACATCTTCGACAACACCTGAAATGGTAGCCAATTCATGATGAACACCATCGATTTTGACTGATGTAATAGCGCCGCCTTCAAGTGATGAGAGCAATATACGCCGCAACGAATTACCGACTGTGAATCCAAACCCGGTTTCAAAAGGTTCTGCAATATAGACACCATAATTGCCAGCCGATACAGTTTCGTCTTTGATTATATTTTTTGGTATCTCAAATTTACCAATTTTAAAGGTCATAATTGTACTCTCCCTCACACAACATCAACGTTATTTACATACATTATTTCGAATACAACTCAACGATCAACTGTTCATTAATCGGCGCCTCAATATCCTCACGCGAAGGAATGTCGGTGATCTTAGCGATAAACTTTTCGCGATCAAGATCTATCCAACGCGGAACGATACGGGACTCAGTCATTTTCAGGTGTTCAGCCGCGAGTTTACGGCTTTTATCTGATTCTTTAACAGCAACAACATCGCCGGAACGAACCTGAAATGACGGAACGTTTACTCGCCTGCCATTGACTGTTACGTGGTTGTGCACCACAAACATTCTGGCAGTCGTGCGGGCCGGAGCCAACCCTGCACGGTAGACAACGTTATCCAGTCGTGTTTCGAGCATTTGAAGGAGTACATCGCCCGTTTTCCCTTTTTTCTGGGAAGCTTTTTCAAACAACAGGCGGAACTGTTTTTCCAGTATGCCGTACATACGCCTTACTTTCTGCTTCTCTCTCAACTGTTCTCCGTATGGAGACAGTTTAGCGCGGCGCCTTCCGTGCATACCCGGAGCGAAATTACGTTTATCCATCGTACATTTTGCTGTATAGCACTTAAATCCTTTTAAGAAGAGCTTCTGACCTTCTCTTCTGCACAATTTACAAGCCGGACCTCTGTATCTGGCCATTTTTAATCTCCTATTGTTCCCTATATGTAATATAAATATATACTATCATTTATATATATTCGTTTTATACGCGGCGTCTTTTCGGCGGACGGCATCCGTTATGGGGAATCGGCGTCACGTCACGAATAACAGTGATATTCAAGCCGGCGGCCTGCAGAGCCCTGATAGCGGATTCACGTCCCGCACCAGGCCCTTTAACATTCACTTCCACTTCCTGCATGCCATGTTCAACAGCCTGTTTCGCGGCATCAGTTGCTACAACCTGCGCTGCAAAAGCAGTACTTTTTCTTGCGCCGGAAAATTTTACCCGGCCAGCGCTTGACCAGGAAACAACGTTACCCTGAGAATCACTAATGCTCACGATTGTATTGTTGAATGTTGCCTGAATATGAGCAACACCACGGGGAACATTCTTTACTACTTTTTTACGGCTTTTTTTACTGCCTTTTTTTGCACCTTTTGCCACAGCAACTTCTCCTACCTGCGAATATGATCATCAATAAATTATATTATTTCTTCTTTGCAGCAACCAGTTTACGAGGGCCTTTCCGAGTACGGGCATTGGTTTTTGTGCGTTGCCCGTGTACAGGAAGCCCGCGTCTGTGTCTCAGTCCGGTATAGCATCCTATAGTCATCAGTCGTTTAATATTCGCTGAAACTTCGCGGCGAAGGTCACCTTCCACCTTAAATTCCTGGGTGATAATAGTATTAAGTTTACCGACCTCGTCCGCAGTCAGGTCTTTGGCACGCGTATTCGGGTCAATATTGGCTTTTGCAAGAATACCTTTTGACGTTGCTAAACCGATACCATATATGTATGTTAAAGCTGTCTCAATACGTTTTTCTTTGGGTATATCCACACCTACGATTCTTGGCACGTTACCGCTCCTCCCTATTAACCCTGTCTCTGTTTATGACGCGGATCCTGACAGATAATTCGTATAACACCTCTGCGCTTGATTACCTTACATTTCGCGCACATTCTTCTAACCGACGCTCTGACTTTCACAATTACCCTCTCTTCCGATCTACTGTCTATATAAATTATTTTTCCCTGTAAACGATACGTCCTTTGGTCAAATCATAAGGCGACATTTCAACAAGCACTTTGTCTCCCGGTAAGATGCGTATAAAATTCATCCGCATCTTTCCTGATATATGAGCGAGTATCTTATGCCCGTTTTTCAGTTCAACACGAAACATCGTGTTCGGCAACAATTCAGAAACAACGCCTTCTGTTCTGATTATGTCGTCTTTTGCCATGTAAGCACCTCTGGTCCATTTTCAGTTATCGCGACAGTATGCTCAAAATGAGCTGACGCTTTCTTATCACGGGTCACTACTGTCCATCCATCAGCGAGAGTTTTAACTTTGTATGTTCCTACGTTGACCATAGGTTCAATGGCAAAAACCATCCCCTCTTTCAGAACCGGTCCGGTATTCGGCTCACCGAAATTCGGTATCTGGGGTTCTTCATGCATTTCCCGTCCGATACCATGCCCGACATAATCACGCACTATACTGAACCCATTGTTCACCACATACGACTCAATTGCGTGTGATATGTCGCCCAACCGTTTTCCAGGCTGAGCCTGTTCTATACCGCGCAGAAGTGATTCTTTTGTCACGCGCAGTAATTTTTCTCGTTCCGGCGATATTTTTCCTACACCTACTGTGACCGCCATATCGCCATAGTAACCATCTTTCAGCACACCGAAATCAAGAGATACGATATCTCCCTCACGCAACTTACGCTTACCGGGTATACCATGAACGACCTCTTCGTTCACTGATACGCAGACGCTTGCGGGATACCCTCTGTACCCCTTAAACGCAGGCAACGCGTCATATTGCGCCAGTGCCTGTTCTGCTATTCTGTCAAGTTCGTATGTCGTACTGCCAACCCGTATATGGTTGATAACTTCATTCAGAACACACTGCGTTATTCTGGCGCTCTCACGCATCTTATCAAGTTCACGAGCCGACTTTATTAGAATCATCTTTTTATTGGACTGCGTCTAAAGATTTCAATTTATTGATAATCTCCGAGGAAATACTGTCAATCGCTCCGCCTGCATCGACTGAAATCAACACATCTTTGTCAGTGTAATAGTCGATGAGTTCTTTTGTCTTAGTCTCGTAGACATTCAGCCTGTTGCGTACAGTTTCCTCGTTATCGTCTTTTCTCTGTATCAGCGCGCCTTTATCGTCATCGCAGATATTTTCAATTTTTGGCTTTAAAAACATAACATGATATGCTTTCCCGCATATTGAACATACCCGGCGCCCGGTCAGGCGTTTAACAATCTCATCTTCGTCAGCGTATAACTGAATAACGCTGTCTATCGGTGAATTCATCTCCGAAAGGACGCTGTCAAGCGCTTCGGCCTGTGCAACTGTTCTGGGAAAACCATCCAGCAGAAAACCATCAGTACAGTCGCCGTCATCAAGCCGCTCCTTCACCAGATCAATCACGATCATATCAGGAACCAGCTCGCCCTTATCCATATATGCTTTTGCTTTCAGTCCTGTAGGAGTTTCATTTTTGACAGCTTCCCGTAAAATATCGCCCGTCGATATATGAGGCACCGAAAACGCATTAACAATACGTTCAGCCTGTGTCCCTTTACCTACTCCCGGAGGCCCAAGCAGAATAAGTCTCATTTAGAACCGTCCTTTTAAACGCGTTTTTGACATAAATCCGTCATAATGACGCATGATCAAATGTGACTCTACCTGCCTCATAGTATCCAGCATAACGCCGACCACGATCAGCAATCCCGTACCTCCAAGAAACTGAGTAACAAGAAATGGAACCTTGAACCGGTTGCTGACAAATGTCGGCAATATCGCAATCGTCGCCAGAAATATAGCGCCGGCGAACGTAATGCGTGTCATAATCTTTTCAAAATATTCAGCGGTATTTTTTCCCGGCCTGATACCCGGAACAAACGCGCCGCCGCGTTTCATATCATCAGCTATCTGAATAGGATTGAACTGAGTCGCAGTCCAGAAATAACAGAAAAAGATTATCAGCATCACATACAAAACATTATAAAGCGGTTCGCCCGGCGATAACCACGAGCTCATCAGTTTAAAAAATGCAATATTGGAAAACATACTGCCGATTGTCGCAGGAAAAAGCAGCAGAGATGACGCAAATATCACTGGGATAACACCCGCGTAATTAACGCGTAGCGGCATATATGTGTTCTGCGCCTGATATATTCTGCGCCCTCTGACCTGTTGTGCCCGCTGAATCGGTATTTTTCGCTGAGCCTGTGTAACCATAATAATCCCGACAATAACCACCACCATCACCACGAAAAGCAACAGCAGGATAAACGGGCTTTTTCCCTGTTCATTGCCCGGAGCAAACATTGTCCAAGCGTATCCGACGGCTGTCGGAAAACGCGAAATAATACCCACCGTGATAATTAATGATATACCGTTTCCGATTCCCTTATCCGATATTTGTTCGCCAAGCCACATTAATAACATAGTTCCGGTAGTCAGTGTAATAACACCAACCACTATAAACAGGAAATTCGGATCGGGAACAATGATTCTGCCGCGAAATATCGGCGCGATACGCTCAGGATGAATCAAGCCCTGTGTCATGAAAAACGACTGTACCAAAGCCAACAGCACCGTTGAATACCGGGTATACTGATTGATTTTGCGCCGTCCGGACTCGCCTTCACGGGCAATTTTCTCAAGTTTAGGAATGACAACCTGTAATAACTGTATAATAATTGATGCGCTGATATAGGGCATAATACCCAGCGCAAACAGGGCACAATTTGTTAATGCGCCGCCGGAAAACAAGCTTATCATCGAAAATATCGAATTACTTTCTGCGGCTTGCATTTGTCTCATTACATCAGCAAGCACAGCCGCATCAATCCCCGGTATAGGTAAAAACGAACCCAGTCGGCATACTGCAAGCAATCCAAGTGTTACTAATATTTTTTTCCGGAGATCCGGAATCTTAAACATATTGACGAACGCATTAAACATATCATATTCCCGATGTTATTAATTGAGTTCCATCCACTTAAGATTTAATTTCTTCAATTGTTCAAGCGCAGAAGCGCTAAATTTGTGGGCATGAATCTCGATTTTCTTTTTCAGCTCACCATCACCGAGAACCTTGAGTCTGCCTTTATATTGTTTTACTATTCCATTTTCAACAAGCGATTGAGGCGTAATTACAGTGCCGTTTTCGCAGACATTTAACTGTCCAAGATTAATTATAGAATATTCCGTTGTAAATTGAGCGTTATTAAAACCGCGTTTCGGCATCCGTCTCTGGAGAGGCATCTGCCCGCCTTCAAACCCTATTTTGCGTGAATATCCCGAGCGTGCTTTCTGGCCTTTATGTCCTCTACCGGAGGTTTTGCCCTTTCCGCACCCTATTCCTCGCCCCACGCGGATTCGGGTTTTGCGTGCGCCTTCATTATTTTTCAGTTCACTCAGCTTCATCTGACCACAGCCCCCGTGCTTTAAATACTTTTTCCTTATTTTTGAGACCCTTCAATCCGTCCATTGTGGCCTGAACGACACTCAGAGGATTATTTGATCCCAATGACTTACAGAGAACATCATGAACGCCGGCCAATTCCAGTACCGCACGAACAGCGCCGCCGGCGATAACTCCCGTACCAGGAGATGCAGGCTTCATCATAACCTTACCCGCTTTAAAAACGCCGATAGTATTATGGGGTATAGTGGCGCCGACCAGAGGAACTTCAATCATACGTTTTTTCGCGTTCTCTACAGCCTTACGTATTGCTTCAGCAACTTCATTTGCCTTGCCAAAGCCAAAACCAACTTTACTTTGCTTATCACCAACAACAACCAATGCGCTAAAACTAAACCGGCGTCCACCTTTCACCACTTTAGCGCAGCGATTGACACTAACCACAACCTCGCTTAGATCAAGAATTTTCTCTTCCAAGTTAGCGACCTCCACGTATTAAACCTCTATTCCGCCTTCTCTGATAGCATCGGCTAATTCTTTAACAGTACCATGATATTTATACCCGCTTCTATCAAACCGGGCACGTGTAATCTTTTTCTCTTTCAGCACGGCCGCAAACTGAGTTCCCAACGCTTTAGCGGCATCTTTATTGGCGAACGATTTCAAGCCGCTGTTTTCGCTCTGAAACGATTTTGCCGCTGTTGTTAGCGATACTATCGTATTTCCGACAGCATCATCTATGGCCTGGATGTATATATATTTTAAACTTTTGAATATCGAAAGGCGCGGAGATTCAGCATTCCCAAGCACTTTCTTACGTAATCTCAGCCGACGTTTTGTCCGTATTTTGTTGCGTGAAACACTTTTAATCATTGTCAACCTACTTTTTTCTTACATTAAAATGTTTACTTACCGACAGACTTACCAGCTTTACGGCGTACTTGCTCACCTTCATACCGTATACCTTTACCCTTATACGGTTCAGGAGGATATATAGCACGAATATCAGCCGCAACCTGGCCAACTTTCTGTTTATCAATACCATTAATAGATATTTTCGTATTACCTTCCACTGCAATGGTAATACCTGCAGGTGCAGGAAAGAGCATTGGATGAGAGAATCCCATTGTAAGATCCAGTTTAGTGCCGTCCATTTTGGCACGATACCCGACGCCATGTATTTCAAGTTTTTTTGTATATCCTTTACTTACGCCGATAATCATGTTCTGAACAAGGTTCCGCACCAGACCGTGCAATGCCTTTTCCCTGCGCACATCCGAAGAACGTGAACAAACTACGGAACCATCTTCAATGACGACTGATATACTTTCGGGAGCGTCATATGACAATGTCCCTTTCGAGCCTTTAACCGTTATGGCTCTCCCTTTAATGTCAACTTGTACACCATCGGGTATTATTACGGGTAATTTCCCTATACGCGACATCCTGCTATCCTCCTCATCCTACCACACGTAACAGAGAATTTCACCGCCGACGTGCTCACGTTTCGCCTGACGGTCTGTTAGTATTCCTTTTGGCGTTGACAGGATGGCAATACCGAGGCCACCCAAAACGCGTGGTATATTATCTGTTCCGGTATATTCACGTTTGCCCGGTTTACTGACCCGGATAAGTTTTGTTATAATTCGTTCATTCGACGGTGAATATTTAAGATAAACCCGTATGGTACCCTGAACGTTAGATTCCACAACATCATAATTTTCAATATAGCCTTCTTCTTTTAAAACACGTGCCATTTCCACTTTCATTTTGGAAGCGGGAATATCCACTTCCTTGTGCTGGGCACTATTCGCATTTCGTATACGTGTTAAAAAATCAGCTATTGGATCAGTCATTGACATTATTGTCTTCCTCCTCGAAAAAATCCGCCTTACCAGCTCGCTTTAATTACCCCAGGTATTTTACCTTCACTGGCAAATTTTCGCAAACAGATGCGACACAATTTAAATTTTCTATAATATGCGCGTCTCCGACCGCAATTAGTACAACGATGGTACTTGCGTACTTTGAATTTTGGTTCCCGCATCGATTTTTCGATAAGCGCTTTTTTAGCCACCTGTCTGCCTAGCCTCCCTCATTAATTTTTACTGAATGGCAACCCGAGTAATTTCAGCATTTCGAACGCTTCTTCGTCTGTCTTACTGGTAGTAACAAATGTAATGTTCATTCCTTGCGTTCTTTGTACTTTATCAATATTTATTTCAGGGAACACTGTCTGATCATCCAGTCCCATATTATAATTACCAAACCCGTCAAAGGAATCACCGGGTATACCGCGAAAGTCTCTGATACGAGGAATCGCCACGTGAATCAGACGGTCAACAAACTCATACATTTTAGCGCCGCGCAGTGTTACTTTACAACCGACTGGCATACCTTCGCGTAACTTAAAACCGGCGATGCTGTGCTTAGCTTTTGTAGTAACCGGGCGTTGTCCGACAATCTTACTGAGATCATCAACGGCATCAGTGATAAGCTTCTCATCTCGAGTACCTTCTCCAACACCCATATTCAAAACTATTTTCGCCAGTTTTGGTACCTGTAACTGATTCTTGTACCCAAACTTCTTGATCATTTCCTTAATTACTGTATTTCTATATAAATCAAGCAACCGTGCCATTTTCTCTATCCTTCTTGCTTCTCAGGTCTTACAATTTATTTTCAGCGGCAAATTTTTTAACCCGTATCCCTTTGCCCGCTTTTTCGCTATACGGCAACACATTAGATATATCTATAGGGCCTTCTTTTTTACTGATACCGCCTTTGGGATTCTGTTGTGTCGGACGGTCATAATTAGTCATGAAGTTGATACCTTCAATAATAATACGTCCTTTATCGCGGTCCACCTCCAGAACTTTCCCTTGTTTTCCTTTGTCTTTACCAGCGATTACAATAACCTGATCATTTTTCTTAAATCTGACTTTATTTAGCTTCGGTTTACTCATTTTTTACCAATTCCTTATATCACTTCAGGAGCCAGCGAAACGATTTTCATAAAATTCTTCTCGCGCAACTCACGTGCTATCGGACCAAAAATACGTGTTCCGCGCGGGTTGTTCTGATTGTCAATGACAACAGCCGCGTTTTTATCAAACCGTAAAATAGATCCGTCTTTACGCCGTATATCTGCCGCGGTACGTACAATAACCGCTTTAACCACATCGCTTTTCTTCACCGTGCCGTCAGGCATCGCTTCTTTGACTGCCGCGATGATAATATCACCAATACGAGCGTAACGTTTATTACTGGTTCCCAATACTTTAATACACTGTATTTTTTTTGCGCCCGAATTATCAGCAACTTCTAAACGTGTCTGCATCTGTATCATTGTACGACTTACCTCTCACCTTTAATATACTCTTTTTTCAGAATACCTGATAAGCGCCATCTTTTCGTCTTACTCAACGGACGTGTTTCATCAATTGCGACGAGATCGCCGACTTTCGCTTCATTCTGTTCATCATGGGCTTTAAATTTCTGATACACCTTAATTACTTTTTTGTAGATAGGATGACTGATGCGGCGTTCCACCTGAACCACGATCGTTTTATCCATCTTATCGCTGACCACAATGCCTGTTCGTTTCTTGCGTCTGCCTACATGCGTTTGCGCCATATTTTCAATCTCCCTATTACTTTGCTGTTACAGAAGCAGGTTCATTCAATATTGTTAGAATACGCGCAACTTCCTTCTTTACAGTATGGATCCTGCCAACTTTTTCTATCTGTCCGGTTTTTTTCTGTATCCGAAGATTCAGCAGTTCTCTCCGATACTCATCAAGTAACTTATTCAGGTCGTCAGTCGATTTCTGTCGTAATTCATGTGCCTTCATACAGCATATCCCACAATTAAATATTATGTAATTTTCTTATCACAAATCTGGTTCTGATAGGGAGCTTTGTGGCCGCCAGACGCATAGCTTCGCGTGCGACTGCTTCGGTGACACCCTCCATCTCGATCATCATACGGCCCGGTTTAATAACGGCTACCCATCCTTCCGGCGCTCCTTTTCCCTTACCCATACGTGTTTCCGCAGGTTTTTTGGTAATAGACTTGTCAGGGAAAATACGAATCCAGACTTTACCTTTTCTTTTAATATGACGAGTCATCGCGACACGAGCGGCCTCAATCTGAGTATTGGTTATCCATGCACGTTCCAGCGCTTGAATACCATATTCACCGAAGTGAATTCTATTGCCCCGTAGGCTCAATCCACTCCGTGAACCACGATGACTTTTTCTAAATTTTACGCGTTTGGGCATGAGAGGCATTGTTCACAATCCTTCTTACTTATTTATTTATTCAGTTGCCTTTTTTTCCGGTAATTTTTCGCCTTTACAAATCCAAACTTTGACTCCGATCGCACCATAAGTAGTGCGCGCTTCGGTAAAGCCGTAATCTATATCAGCGCGCAATGTATGGAGAGGAATTTTCCCCTCTTTATACCCTTCGGAACGAGACATTTCAGAACCACCAAGACGACCAGAACACAGTATTTTTATACCTTCAGCACCACTGCTTATCGCTGTGGTAACTGCTTTTTTCATAGCGCGCCGGTGAGAAACTCGGCGTTCCAGCTGGTTAGCAATGTTTTCCGCAACCAGTTGTGCGTTCATATCAGGATCTTTTACCTCAACGATATCGATAAAAAGCTCTTTATTGGTAAATTGTGCGAGATCCTGTTTTATGCGATCGATTTCAGCGCCTTTCCTTCCAATAATAATTCCCGGACGTGCCGCATGGATAGTAATTTTCGCCCTATTGGATGCGCGCTCTATAACTATGCGCGGTACACCTGCAAAATAAAGACGTTTTTTCAAGTAATTACGTATCACTGTATCTTCCCTCAACAAGTCGCCGAAATCCGCCTTGTTCGCATACCATCGCGACTGCCAGTCTTTATTAAGTACTATTCTGAATCCAATAGGATTAACTTTCTGTCCCATGCAAAAACTCCTTCAGGCGACTTATTCGCTGTCACCCACAACAACTGTTATATGACTTGTACGTTTTAATATTTTACTTGCCCGACCCATCGCTCTTGGCATAAAGCGTTTCATCATCGGGCCACCATCAACAAAAACCGTTTTGACTTTCAGAGAATTTATATCCACAGATGATTCCGATTTGGACTCCATATTCGCAACAGCAGATTTCAATAACTTTTCCATCATGCCTGCGGCTTTTCTATTTGTATACTTAACTACACTGACAGCAGTGTTTACGTCTTTACCGCGTATCGCATCCGCAATAAGACGCATTTTTCGCGGAGAAACTCTTGCATATTTCCAAACAGCACGCGCCTCCATCATTTCACTCCTTTACCCCACGTTTTCTCTGTTTACTTCCCTTTTCCGCCGGGATGCGACTTAAACGTTCGTGTTGGCGCAAACTCACCAAGTTTATGTCCAACCATATTTTCCGTAACAAAAACAGGTATAAATTTTTTCCCGTTATGCACAGCGAATGTCTGACCGATAAAATCGGGAACTATCATTGAGCGACGAGACCATGTTTTAATCGGTTTTTGTTCACTTGAACCTGTCTGGCCTTCAATCTTCTCCAGCAGATACTGATCTACAAATGGTCCTTTTTTTATGGATCGAGCCATGATCGCTTTACCTCATTACTTGTTTCTACGTTTTACAATATACTTATCACTTGATTTATGTTTATCCCGGGTTTTCTTGCCCTTCGTAATCCATCCCCAAGGTGAACACGGATGACGGCCTCCAGACGTACGCCCTTCACCACCACCCATCGGATGATCAACGGGATTCATCGCCACACCACGCACCTTCGGACGATTGCCTTTCCAACGGTTACGGCCCGCTTTACCAACACGGATATTCATATGATCCATGTTTCCAATCTGCCCAATCGTCGCATAACAAGCTACGGAAACTTTACGAACTTCACCGGAAGGAAACTTCAGGAAAGCAAACCCGCCTTCGCGAGCCATGATCGTTGCCGCAGAACCTGCCGAACGAGCGATCTGGCCGCCTTTCTTTTCTTTAAGCTCTATATTATGAACCTGCATACCAAGAGGAATGATCGACAACGGCAGAGCATTACCTACTTCTATCTCCGCCTTCTCTCCAGACATCACAACATCGCCGACATTCAATCCAACCGGAGCAAGTATATATCTTTTTTCACCATCAACATACTGAACTAACGCAATACGAGATGTTCTGTTCGGATCATATTCAACAGCGACAACCTTCCCCGAAACGCCGAATTTATCTCTCTTGAAATCAATAATTCGATACGTTTTTTTATGCCCGCCGCCACGACGCCGTACAGTTATACGCCCAGTACTATTTCTCCCACCACTGCTCACCAGTTTTTCACAGAGAGACTTTTCAGGGGCATTTTTAGTTATTTCATCAAATGCCGGCCCTGAAGCAAATCGCCTTGCAGGGGATGTTGGTTTAAATTTCTTTAATGCCATGACCCAAAATCCTTTATCTTATCACATCAATTCTATTTTTTCACCCTGGACAAGAGTAACTACTGCCTTTTTCCAATCAGGCCTTTTACCAATTTTGAACCGGCGACGCTTACGCTTTCCCATCATATTCACCGTGTTCACTTTATCAACTTTCACATTAAACAGTCGCTCGACAGCCTGCTTGATTTCTATCTTGTTCGCCTTTTTGTTTACAACAAAGACATACTTTCCATCTTCAGCCATCACTGTACTCTGCTCACTAATGACAGGCTCTTGTATAATGCTGGTAATTTCTTTCATAACGACTCCATTAATAAAAAAAATCGAAATCTTAGTTCCGATCATTATAAAACTGTTAAAAGTTGATTTTGCGTAAAAGAGCCTATATAATATTTCAATTAAAATTTCTTGTCAAGAGATATTTTTAGGCACCAATACGTTTTTTGAGAATCTCGAGAGCGCTCTGCTCTATCACGATTCTATCACTATTAATGATCTCATAGGTATTTACATCCATTGCGGATGTAACATTCACGCCTGTAATGTTACGAGCGGATTTCAAAACGTTGAGATTTGCTGACTCCGTAACGATAAGTACTTTTTTCTCTGTAACATTTAAAGCGCCTAACAGGGAAACAATAGATTTGGTTTTCGGCTCATTCAATTCCAAAGCCGTGATCACTGTCACCGTTTCGGCGTTAAGGCGTTGTACAAGTATTGAGCGTAACGCCGCCTGTTTGAGTTTCTTGGATGTCTGCATCCTGAAATCACGCGGTTTAGGTCCGAATACAGTACCGCCGCCACGCCATATCGGCGAAGACCGCATACCGGAACGTGCTCTGCCAGTCCCTTTCTGCCGCCACGGTTTTGCCGTTGAAGCGCTCACTTCATTTCGAGTTTTTGTGTTCGCAGTACCTGTGCGCTGATTGGCAAGAAACGCAACAACAACATCATTAACTGCCTGTGTTCTTACAGGACTATTAAGCAGGTTATCATCAATAACTAATGTATCAACGACAGAACCTTTTATATCATATACATTCAATTCGCCCATTACCCATACCCCTTATTTAGCTGAAGCGCTCAATTTCTTTTTGGCTTTTCTGATTTCGACAATTCCGCCTTTCGGGCCGGGCACAGAACCTTTTACAATAATGATGTTGCCTTCATCTCTTCGCTCAATAATTTCAATACTCTGAGCAGTAATACGTTTACCTCCCATACGCCCGGGCAATTTCAAACCCTTCAATACACGAGACGGATACGCGGAAGCACCGATAGAACCAGGCGCGCGATGGAACATCGATCCATGTGTGTCACGCCCACCTCTGTATCCCCAACGCTTCACACCGCCGGCAAAACCTTTACCAATAGATTTTGCCGCTACGTCAACAAAGTCGCCTTTCCCGAAAACATCGCTGGTTATCACATCACCAACATTATATTGTTCGAAGACATCTTTTGAAACGCGACTTTCTTTCAGGTATTTTTTTGAAGATACGCCAGCTTTCTCGTAATGGCCCTTCTGAGGGTTCGTAACTTTCTTCTCTTTTATATCCGCAAATCCGAGCTGTAACGACTCATACCCGTCTTTCTCAAGTGTTTTCTTATAAACCACCGTACCCGACTCAACAGATATTACTGTTACCGGCACCCGGTCGCCCTTATCCGTAAACACCCTTGTCATACCTATCTTCTTACCTAGAAGGACAATACTCACTGTCTACCTCCTTCAACCCATACACCACGATCATACTTTTATTTTAATATCAACACCAGCAGGCAAATTGAGTTTTCTTAACTCATCGATGGTCTTCGCTGTTGGACCGATAACATCCAGAAGACGCTTATGAGTTCTGATCTCAAACTGCTCACGGGACTTTTTATTTACCACAGGTGATTTGTTCACCGTATACCGTTCAATCTTTGTCGGCAGCGGAATCGGGCCCAGTATACGAGCGCCTGTGCGTTTAGCTGTTTCAACGATCTCTTCAGTAGACTGATCAATAACCCGATGATCGTATGCTTTCAGTTTAATTCTTATTTTCTGATTATCCATTACCCAACTCCTTGCATAACCACCAAAAGCTGTTATTCGACGATATCCGTTACCCTGCCGGCGCCAACTGTCCTGCCGCCTTCGCGGATAGCGAAACGAAGACCTTTTTCCATCGCGATCGGCGTTATCAAT
>QZJZ01000007.1 GCA_003599815.1 Candidatus Auribacter fodinae | reverse complement strand
ATCGGAGTACTCGTATATCTCAGGGCGCACCACCAGTTTGAAATCTTTAAACGCGAAACAGTGATCGTACTGCAGTTTGTTCTGCGCGCCGGGATCCATGGGAGTACGGTCTATTTCCGGGGGCACAATATCAACACCCTGAGCGGCTAACGCGATATCCAGCGTATCCGTGGCGGCACACATGGCAAACAGGAAACCGCCCTCTACAACATACTCTTTTATACGGACCGCCACCGCCGTTTTAAGCTGGGGGATGGTCTGGAACCCCATTTCTTTCGCCGTCTGCAAATTACGTTCCTGCATAGCTATATACCACGGCGCGTTACGATATGTGGCGTAAAACTTACCGAGCTGTCCGGTAAAATCCTCATGATGGAGGTGAAGCCAGTCGTAGTCGTGCAGTTTGCCCTGCAGTACGTCCTCATCCCATATTTTCGTGAACGGTATCTGAGCGTAATCGAGCGCGAGCGTAACCGCGTCGTCCCACGGGCGTGAGGTGGGCGGTGTGTATACCGCTATTTTCGGCGCTTTTTCCAGTTCCACGATATCCATATTATTCTCGGCGATCTCTTTCCTGATCTTCTCCACCGCCGCCGGGGAAACCACCTGATACGATACGCCCATCACGTGCGCCTGTTTGACCACTTCCTGATCGTCCTGAAACAAAAACGACCCGTCACGGTAATTCAGGAGCCATTGCACGGTTCCCCGGTTCTGTTCCAGCACTCGAAACGCCAGCCCGTACGCCTTAAGATGATCGGTCTGCGCGGAATCCATCGGTACGAGTATCTCCGAGTACAACGAGCCGGCTCCCAACAGCCCGGCAAGCAAACTGATAAAGACTATGAGGGTTCGGTATATCATGGCATCTCCTCTACTGGCGGCTGGTCCGATACGGGTTGATGACCTGATGAATCGAGTTCGCCCCGGACAAGGTCTGCGTCGTAGCTGTCAGGGTATGTCTGCAAAAAGTCCACGTATGCATCATTTTTGTTTTCAATACCGGAATCCTGCGCGATCGACAGCCTCAAGGCATAAGGCGCGAGCGGCGAATCAGGATACCGTTCAACCAGCGTTTTGAGATGAGCCGCCGCCCGATCCGTTTTTTTCAGTTCCATGTCGGTTTTGTATAAATCCATAAGTATATAAGGCGCAAACAATGCGTCCGGGTAATTTTTCGCCATATCGCTGAACACGTCATACGCTTCCGCGAACGAATGTTTCCAGCTCAGAAACGAGGCTGTTATCCACTGCCGTTTTGCTTCTTCATCGTTATGCATCAACGCCAGCAGAGTACGGATATACAACGCTTCCGCCGCCTCGGGCGAGTACGGGAATTCCCTGTTCAGCTGTTCAAATACGGTGAGCGCGATATCGTACTTGTTCCAGAACAGGTACGCCCTCCCGCGAGAGAAGAGCGCCAGCGCCTCGGTTTCCACTGTGGAGAGCGATTGATACACATCGGCGGCTGGTTCAAACTGCCCTTTTGCCAGCAGGATATCGCCCCTGAGTATTGTCAATGACGCCGACGGCTGGGCGGTTCGTTCCACGTACGCCTGAGCCTGATCGTATTTGCCCAGATAAAAGTACGCCCGCGCGATAAGGTACGGGTCGGAATACGACGGGTTATCGCTGAATGCGGAGAGCACCTTTTCGTATTCATGGTCAGCCATATACATCTGCGCCACAGACCGTACCGCATGACCGAAATGCGGCGAATCGGGCGGAAGCAGAAACAACAGATCCCGCGCTAAAGCAGTGTACCCCCGCTGGTACAGCCCTTCGCTCAGGTCAATCAGCATCAGCTCACTGCTCGCGCCGTGACGGTAATAATCCTTGAAATAAAGCACTGCTGTTTGTATATCTCCTATTTCATATGCGAAGGTATAGAGGCAGAAGTAGACATCCCGCGCGTTGTTTTCAGCCACAGCCCCGCTCTCAACGCCGGCAGTCAGGATTTTGTCCAGTTCATAGATTACTTTTTGTACTTCATCCCTGCCGGAAAACGAATTTTTAATAGAATGATACAAACTCGATGCCGCGATCTGGTTCATGCTCTGGGACTCATATATTTCAGCGGCCGCTGATGCAAAATTTTTCTGGCTCAGGTAATATTTGATTAATTCCATGGACACCATATTCCGGTTCGGCGACTCTTGTTTGCCTTTGAGGTAGATCCGTTCGGCTTCTTCCGTGTACCCGTGCTGTTCAAGTGTCCTGCCGACAAAGAAATAGGCGTTGACCGCATCAGTTCCCGCATAATCGAGGTATTTGTTGAGGTATTCTATGGCGGACTGGTCATCACCCTCCCGAAACGCGATATCTGCAAGGCGCTGAAACCATTGCGCCTGAGGGCTGAACTGATCCAGCAGAGACCGGTACAATTCGCCTGCCAGCGATATTGAGCCTGCGGAATAAAGCAAATCCGCCCGGTACTCAAGTGTTTGCAGGGACGTATCGTATCCAAGTATTTCCACCGCCCGCTCAAAATTGCCGGTTGAGGCAAGGAGTTTCGCGAGAAAATACCGTTTATCGGCAGTAAGTGTTATCTTTTCCGATGCAGTATAGTTCATAAGCTCGTCAACACTCATTCCTTCGGCAGTCAACGCGGCAGTCATCTGCGATACCATCATATCAATGGAATGGGCATAGACATGCGCCATATCCAGAGCGAGCACCAGAGCGGGTTTGATTTTTCCAAGCGCCAGCAAAGCCGAATAGAGCGACCGGGCAAGGTCGTAGTGTTCATAAATATCTTTTTTGTATATAGATACAATATCAGACAACGCTTTTTCGCCATCCGCAATGTGCGGTACAAGCTCCATCATCTGGCGCAAAGCAACCACCTTGTAGCGGTTATCGGAAACGAGTTCGCCATACAGGTCGAAGGCTTCCTGATACGAGCCGCTTCTCTGCATCTGGTACGCGAGCGTATATTTATTCTGAGAGGTAGGCCATAGCCTCACGACAAAGCGTTGTGTTTCTATAAGTTTATCCTGCCTCTGCTGGTGTTCGAGAATACTGACATACCTGCTCATAAGCACCTGCATGGTATGGTCGTCCTGCTGGAGCGATATCATAGAACCGAACAGGTCAGCCTGCGGAGGGTTCGAGCGGAGCGACGCCATGCACGCCTCGAACAATTCACGAGCGGAATTTCTCTGCCATGTCTGGTTGGCAGGGTTGCGTTGTACGTTGTAAAACGCTATTGCCGCGTGGGCGAACTTCTGTGTGCGCAAATAATCCAATGCCTGTTCATACGTTGCGTTGAGCAGATCGGGTTCCTGAGCGGCAAGCGGCGGAATGCAGGCACAGAATAATATCAATAACACAACAATACAGCGCATGGTTTCATTTCCCTAAAAAATTATAGTTCAAGACCAGTGTATCATGCTGAGCACAAAACACGCAACAACCCAATAATATTCCTCGCATCTATGTACTCCGCAGGCTGATACATGGGGCGATGAGTTATTTACTATTGACGAATCATGCGCCTGTCACTATTATAATGTATTTTAAGTTTCGCGCTAACCCATAAAACCATTTCAATAAGGGAGACACGTTATGCCTCTGGTTAGTTCAAAAGAGATGTTCAAAGGCGCGCTCAAAGGCGGATATGCCATCGGCGCGTTCAATGTGAACAACATGGAAATCGTACAGGGTATCGTTGACGCGGCGGTAGAAGAAAAAGCGCCTCTGATCCTTCAGGTTTCCGCCGGCGCCCGCAAGTACGCGCGTCCGGAATACCTGTTTCATCTGGTGCAGGCGGCGCTGGAAACCAGCAACCTGCCGATCGTACTGCATCTTGACCACGGCGAAGATTTCGAGATTTGCAAGTCCTGCGTTGACCAAGGTTTTACGTCAGTGATGATCGACGGCTCCAAGTATCCGCTGGAACAGAATATCGCGATGACCAAAAAAGTTGTCGAATACGCTCATCCGCGCGGCGTGACCGTCGAAGCGGAACTCGGCCGTCTTGCCGGCGTTGAAGACGCTGTTTCCGTCGCGGAGAAAGACGCTATTTTCACTGACCCGGCTGAAGCGCTCAGATTTGTTGAGGAAACCGGTTGCGACTCTCTGGCTATCGCTATCGGCACAAGCCACGGCGCGTACAAGTTCAAAGGCACGCCGACTCTTGATTTCGAACGTCTTGAGAAAATTCAGAAGAAACTGGGCGATTTCCCGCTCGTCCTGCACGGCGCATCAAGCGTTCCGGCTGACCTCGTGAAAGCATGCAATGACTACGGCGCGAAAATACCCGGTGCACAGGGCGTACCGGAAGATATGATAACCAAAGCGACAAAGACTCATGTCTGCAAGATCAATATCGACACAGACCTGCGCCTCGCGCTTACAGGAACAATCCGTAAGTGCTTCGCGGAAAACCCGGCTGAGTTCGATCCGAGAAAATACCTCGGCCCAGCCCGCGACGCGATCAAAACCGTCGTGAAGCGCAAGATCAAAGTTCTTGGCTGTGGCGGTAAAGCATAATATAACCGCTGTTAAAAAGGGCGCCTTCGCGGCGCCCTTTTTATTGTGTGTCATCCGATGAAAAACAACGTTCTTTTAGTCAACCCGTGGATACACGATTTCGCCGCTTACGATTTATGGTGCAAACCGTTATCCCTGCTTACCATAGCCTCATGGCTCCGCTCCGCCGGAGCGCAGGTGTCATTAATCGACTGCCTCGACCGTTTCCATCCGAAACTGTTAGCGCGAAAACCGGCCGGCTGGCTGGAACAGCAGAGCAACGATTATTACTGCGGCAAATTCCATAAACTAAAAATACCGACGCCCGAACTTCTCAAAAGCATCGACCGAACATACTACCAGTACGGCATACCTGAAAACCTGTTTATTGAGCAATTGAAATCCATCCCAAAACCGGATGTCTGCATGATTACCACCATGATGACCTACTGGTACCCGGGTACACTGCGCACAATAGAACTGATTAAAGAGGTGTACCCCGATGTGCCCATCAACGTCGGCGGCATATACCCGACATTGCATTATGACCACGCCTGCGCCGCATTACCGGTAGACTATGTTCACAAAGGCGCGCCGGACGGACGGCTGTGCGCTTTTTTAGAGAAATATATTGACCTGCCCCAGCCGCTTTCGCTGTATTACCCGCTCATAGAACCTGCGTTTGACCTTGTTCACAATACCAAAAGCATTTCTCTGATGACATCGGTCGGATGCCCGTTCGTGTGCACGTATTGCGCGTCCCGTTATTTACAGCCGACCTACAAACGCCTTGCGGTCGATGAAGTGATACGCCGTTTTGAAATGTATGCTGAAAACTACGGCACCGAGATAATCGCTTTTTATGACGACGCGTTGTTATATCATGCTGAACAACATATTATGCCAATCCTCGATAAATGGAACGCCGCACACAGCGGCATTTCTTTTCATACGCCGAACGGACTGCATGCCCGCTTCATCACGGAACCGCTCGCCAACACATTATACCGGAGCGGATTCAAGACCCTGCGGTTAAGCCTTGAGACTACCAGTTCGCTTAGACAAGCGTCTACCGGCGGAAAAATCTTTACCGATGAGATACAGCGAAGCATAGAAATACTCTATAATGCGGGGTTCAAGCCGGAAAACCTGTATATCTATCTCTTATGCGGCCTGCCGGACCAGACCGAGGAAGAAATTCTCGCCGACATTCATTTAACCCATAAAATGGGCGCACGGATTGAGCTGGCAAGCTTCACACCCATACCGCATACCACGGTCTGGGATACGCTGGCGGCACAGACAAACATCAGCGCACAGGATCCCTTACTGCACAACAAAGCGGTATTCTTTCTCACGGGCGGGGCTCTCTCTCTCAAATCTATGCGCGCTCTGCGCAATTACGTATCAAAGCTTAACAGCTCAATTGCCTAAGTTCGGATCAGCTAAAAATTAAATTCGAAAAAGAGAAGAGTTTTTGTTGCGTGACAAATTCCCTTTATGTATAATTGCCTCTTCATAATTCCGGATGATCGTGAAAATATCCACAATCACAACATATTATGTATTTTTATAACAAACAAATTGTTTTGGTTGATTTATTCCTGAAGGAGGCTAATGGAATGACAAAACGTGATCTGGTAGTAAGAATCTCTAAAGAAACAGGTTTAACACAACAAGCTGTATTTGCCATCATACAAAAGACTCTTGACATCATCATAGAAACATTACAAAACGGCGAAAGCGTGGAATTCAGAAATTTCGGTGTATTTAAAGTCGCTGTCCGCAATGAACGGCAGGGAATAAACCCGAACCATCCTGAAGAAAAAATAATGATTCCCTCAAAAAAAGTGGTGACATTCAAACAGGGAAAAAAGATGAAAGAATTTGTTCATAATTAATGAAATTATGTTATAATTGCGGTTTATTCACCATGTAACCACTGAATAACCCTCGCATAGGAGTTGGTGAATGCCGAAAGTACTGATTATATATTATACACTTTCAAACAATACAAAAAAGATGGCTGAACTCATCAGCAAAGGCGTCAGGGACACCGGGTGTGAAGCGGTTTTAAAAAATGTCGCCGATACGTCCATTGACGAATTGCGTGATTATGAAGGCATAGTTATCGGATCGCCAACATACTATGGCGCGATGGCATATCAGGTAAAAAAACTGATTGATGAGAGCGTCAAGTTTCATGGACAGCTCGGAGGCAAGGTGGGCGGAGCGTTCAGTTCTTCCGCGAACATCGGCGGTGGAAACGAAACGACGATCTTATCCATACTGAATGCCCTGTTGATTCACGGAATGGTAGTGCTCGGCATACCGCGGGGAGACCACTACGGGCCTGTTTCTATCCACAGTCCTGATGAACGAAGCTCAGCGTTATGTCTTGAATACGGCAAACAAATTGGCATGCTGGTAAAAAAACTGTATCCATGTGATGGAAATATCAAATAAAAAACGTAAGTATATTAAGCGCAGCGCCGGTATAAAAACTCCGGAAGAGCTGGCCGGTGAAACGGGATTATCGTTAAACGAAGTTAAAACGGTTCTGAAAGAATTGGGCCTGTCCGCAGAAGTCTCTTCCGAACCAGCCGCCAAACCGGAACAACCATCACTTTTTCAGGAAAAAACATTTATCATTTTCATAGCGGCGCTCCTTATTCTGGTGCCGCTTTTTTTTATTCCGGGCTTGTACGATATGTACAGCCTGCCGAAATACGGGCTGTTGATTGCCGCGTTTCCGGCGGCCGCGCTGATCTTCTGCGGCATCATACTGTCGAGACGGCAGTTTTCTTTTATTCCCTGCATACGGTTTCCAATGCTTCCTCTGGTTTTGCTATGCATGCTCAGTGTGGGTTCCATGATCTGGGCGGTCAACCGGTATGAAGCGATTCTCTCCATTTCACGCTGGATTTATACGATACTCTTCCTGTTCATGACCGTACAGGTTATCAGAAGCCAGAAAGACATTGCCCTGCTGTCCACAGTTATCACCATAGCAGGCATGCTGGTGTCCATACTGGGAATCTTTCAGTTCTTTGGACATAATATCGAGTTCATTTACCAGGCGGCGGTGCCGGGATCGACATTCGGCAACAAAAATTTCGCCACTCAGTTTATAGTCGGCGTCATACCGTTCAGTATTTTTGCCGCCTATTTTTACCGTACCAAAAAGCGAAGTGTGTTATTCAGCTTCTCCTTTTTTGTTCTCCTCTTTTTCATTTTTATTTCCAGAACCCGCGGCGCATGGGTAGCGACTGCGTTCGGGCTCGGTACCGGATTTGTCATTATACCGCTTCTGACCGGACAGGATTGGCTTCGCAACGCCCGGCGTTTTTTCCGGTTTTCTTTTCTGAACCGCTATATATTGCCCGGGCTCGTCTTTCTTCTCGTACTGAGTGCGTTGGCGATAATCCCTTCACAAAATTCAACAGCGAAACGAACTGTTGATGTCAGGGAAGAATTAAAGTCCATCGCGCAGACTCAAAGGGGATCTGCCCACTGGCGTTTAACAGCATGGAAAAACACATTATATATGATTAAAGAGCATCCGTTTGGAATCGGGATTGGACACTGGCAGTTCTATTATCCTCTGTTCGCGCAGAAAGCCGCAGTGGATAAAGATTTCAGTGAAGACCGCCAGGCAAAACGCGCGCATAATGATTACCTGCAAACCGCCGCTGAGCTCGGCCTGCCGGGGCTGGCACTGCTTCTCTGGTTTTTCCTGAACATTATTTACTGCACATTGTATCTGAGCCGCCTCAAAGGGCTGCAAAGCTGGAACATACTCGGCATAAGCGTATTTTCAGCGGTGACAGCGATTATGATAGACGCGGTTTTCAATTTCCCTCTACAGGAAGGGTTACCGCCATTCTTTCTTGCCATAATCAGTGCGTTTGCAGTATACGCTGTTCAGTCAGGCAAAGAAAAGCACACCATATCAACCGAGCCCGCAACAAAAATAGTCGTCATGGGAGCCATTGTCGTGTTCGGGTTCCTGTTTATATACAACACGTGGTGGGCATACCGGTTCTGCAAAGCGGACTATGCGTTCCTTGAGGGGAAACGCTTCAATAAAGGCGACATGTTTGAGCAAA
The DNA here is from genome assembly GCA_003599815.1 of Candidatus Auribacter fodinae. Classification (GTDB taxonomy): domain Bacteria; phylum Auribacterota; class Auribacteria; order Auribacterales; family Auribacteraceae; genus Auribacter; species Auribacter fodinae. The sequence continues at coordinate 34,870 of QZJZ01000007.1, read as the reverse complement.
GCCTCCTGCCGCTTCGCGAATCTATAGAGTACAACCCGCATAACTACCGTACTTACTCTATTCTGGGCAGGTCGCTGAATGAACTGCGCAAGTATGAAGAATCGGTTGAAGTCAACAACAAGGCGCTCGCATTGCACCCGTATTATATTAATGTGATGAACAATCTTGGCAACGCCCTGCGCGGCGTGAAAAAAGTGGATTCAGCGATAGCCATATACAACCGGGCTCTTGAATTGTTCCCGAAGTTCGCAGAAGCGCATAATAATCTGGGCATCGCCTATAAACAGCTCGGCGATGTGGAGCGGGCGAAAAAAGAGTATCTCAGGGCGATTGAGATCGATCCTGAATACGAAAAAGCGTTCAATAATCTTGGCAACATATGCCTTGCCGAAGGCAAAACCAAAGAGGCGATTGAATATTACGAGAAAGCTGTTGCCATTAACCCGAAACTGTCCGACGTGTACAACAACCTCGGCCTTGCCATGATTAATACCGGCAACAACGAAAAAGCGCTGGAGTATCTTGATAAATGCATTGACCTGAATACCCGTCTTCCTGACCCGTACAACAACAAGGGCACAGCTCTGAAAAATGTGGGCAAACTGGATGAGTCCATCGTTTTCTTCAAGCAGGCTATAGCCGTAAGCTATTCGTATCTGCCTGCATATAACAATCTTGCGCAGGTTTATACCATTCAGAAGAAATATGTGCTTGCCGCAGAGGAATACGAAAAAATAACGCAGGTCGATCCGTCGCTCAGAGCGTTCTATCAGAAGTCAGCAGAGATGTTTCTGATGGCGTATGAAGACGAAAAGATTCCCGAATACGTGGACAGGGCAATAGAAATCCTCCAGCGGGGAATATCCCTGTTTCCCGACTTCACAAACCTGCATACCGTGCTTGGCAAGGCGTATCTTGATTCAGGGCAGATTGATAAATCGTTAGAACTGTTTCAGGAAGTCTTGCGGCTCGCTCCGGACAAACCTGAATCATACTATAATATGGGTGTCGCCTGTCACCAGAATAAACAGTACACGGAAGCGCTGGAGAATTACAAACGGGCGCTGGAAATGAACCCTGATTTCATATTTCTCCATTTTGAAATCGGTAAAATATATGAGACGCTCGGCATGTATAATGAGGCGATTGCATCCATCGCCAAGTTCATTGAGTTATGGAAAGGTGAACCTGAATATATTCAGCGTGCTCAAAATAAGATTACTGCATTGCAAAATAAATTGGAAAATACAAAATAGATATATATACATAACCTCAGTGCAGGTTATAGAAGGAGTACTTGTTATGCGCATGGAAAATACATTAACCCTGAACAAATGCCCGAAAGACGCGATTGTCATTCCCCTCTTTGAAAACCATCTTGAAGACGTGTCTATTGTGAAGAAGTATGATAAGGCACTGCATACAGCTCTTTCAAAGTTGTTGAAACCCGGCGATTTCAAAGCAGGATTCGGATCGGTTATCAGTACGTACGCTGATAGCGGCGCGTTTAAACGTATTGTCATAGCCGGATGCGGCAAGCTCAGGGAATTCGATACGGAAAAACTGCGGCGCTTAATCGCTCAGGTCGACGGGATATTCCAGTCATACAATATTCGCGGGTACACCGTGTTCATGCCGACGCTTCTTCCCTTTACCAGCAGTGATTACCTGAGCGGCAAAGCGGTTGCTGAAGCGGTGGTTCTGTCGCGGTTTAATTTCATCACGTTCAAAAGCAAAAAAGACAAGAAAATCAAAGGGCTCAACGTTGTATTCTGGAACGCCCCGAAAGGCGATTTCCAGAAAGGGATAAAAGACGGCAGGGTAATCGCGGATAACGTCAACACGATTCGTGAACTGATCAGCATGCCGTCAAACGTGCTCACTCCGGTTAAAATAGCGGAAACCGCTCAGGATATAGCCGCCAAAACCGACGGGATAACCTGCGAGGTCTTTGACGAGGAAAAAATCAAAAGCCTGAACTTCAACGGTATTATTGCTGTCGGAAAAGGAAGCGTCAACCCTCCCAGATTCGTGGTTATGGAATACGACGGGTCAAACGGTTCCCAGAAAAAACCGATCATTATTGTCGGTAAAGGAGTCTCGTTCGACACCGGAGGCATTTCGCTGAAGCCATGGTCAGGAATGGAAAAAATGAAATATGATATGGCTGGCTCAGGCGTGGTTCTCGGTGTGATGAAAACAGCCGCTGAGCTGAAACTGCCGCTGAAACTGGTCGGGCTGATACCGACCGTTGAAAATATGCCCGGATCCAACGCGTACAAGCCGGGCGATGTTATCACCATGGCTTCAGGGCTGACTGTAGAGGTAATATCGACCGACGCAGAAGGCAGGCTGATTCTTGCGGATGCCCTGCATTACGCCTGTGACGCGTACAAACCCGAAGCGGTTATTGATCTTGCCACATTGACCGGAGCATGCGCAGTGGCTCTCGGCAGTAAAGCATGCGCTATCATGGGCAACAACCGGGGCCTTATACGCCGTTTTCAGCAGAATGCCGATAACGCCGGCGAAAAAGTATGGGAATTGCCGATGTGGCCTGAATACGATGAACTGATCAAAAGCGATATCGCTGACATCAAAAACTCGGGAGGGCCGGGCGCCGGCACTATTGTCGGCGGTGTTTTCCTAAAACAATTTATTAAAAATGCGCCATGGCTCCATCTGGATATAGCAAGCACCTCATGGAAAGATTCATCTGAAAAGGGCTATCTTGGAAAAGGCGCCACCGGGTTCGGCATACGCCTTCTCTGTGAAATTTTGCGCAACTGGAACGCATAAAAAGAACCTCATTTTAATACTTTTGCTTAATAGCTCTTCAGCACAGTGCACGGAGTTTCGGTAATTATGAAAAAGATTTGTCTTCAATCCAATATTATATACGGCCCTATCGCCTCACGCAGGTTAGGGAACTCGCTGGGTATAAATTTATTACCCACGGAATTCAAACTATGCAGTCTTGACTGCACCTATTGCCAGTACGGGTATACCCAGCACAAAGTGTTCGACAGGATCCCATCGGATTACGTACCGGCTATGAAACTTGTTGTAAAAGAAGTTGAACACGCTTTAAAGCAGTATATTGCCAGTGAGACTAAGCTTGATTACCTGACATTCGCGGGTAATGGCGAACCGACACTGCATCCGAATTTTCCTGAACTGGTATCAGCTATTGTCGAACTTCGTGACAAGTACCTGCCCGATGTGAAAACCGCCATTTTATCAAACGCCTCACGGGTATCTGACGCATCAATCCGAGCCGCGCTGATGCGTCTTGACAAACGGTTTATGAAACTCGACGCAGGCGACGGCAAAACGTTCAAGGAGATAAACAACCCGCACGAAAAAGTAAGTTATTCGTCACTGGTAAAAGCATTAAGTTCCATGCGCCCGCTGATCTTACAAACCATGCTGGTAGACGGTTGCGCCTGCAACAGCGACGACGATCATATAGATCTGCTGATTGACCAGTACAAAAAAATTCAGCCCATTGCCATACAAATCTATTCGCTCGACCGTGAACCGGCAAACGCTTCATTAGTCAAAGTACCACAGGAACGGTTACTAGCAATCAGCCGCAGGATAGAACGGGAAACCGCCATACCGGTAGACATATTTTAATGGGCACAGATAAAAAAATAACCTACGACGATCTTTTTGAACAGGTTCGTAAACCATCCCGTTACATCGGGCATGAATGGAACATACCCGGACTGCACGATAAAACAGCCGCTGTCAGCATCGCGCTGGCGTTTCCTGATACGTACGAACTGGGGATGTCGCATCTCGGCTTAAAAATTCTGTACGCACTGCTCAATGGACATAACGATATACGAGCCGAGCGGGTATTCGCCCCTGCACGGGATTTCAGCGATCTTCTGCGCCAGAACAATATAGCTCTCAGCAGTCTTGAAACAAAAACACCACTGTACAGCTTTGACCTGATCGGGTTTTCCCTCCAGTATGAACTCGGATATACCAACCTGCTCAACATGCTTGAACTGGGCGGCATACCATTACGGGGAAAAGACAGGGCGGAACATCATCCCATCATTATTGCAGGCGGCCCCTGCGCGTTTAACCCTGAACCGCTGGCGCCATTCATTGACGCCTTCCTCATCGGCGACGGTGAACAGGCGTCCGTAGAACTATGCAGAGTGGTGAAAACCGCTCGACAGCAACACGCTTCGCGTAAAGAAATACTGCGATCCTTGTCTCACATCGAAGGGGTGTATGTGCCGTCGCTCTATACAGTGCGTACCAGCTCGCGCCACGGATTACAGATAGTTGAACCATCCGGTTCAGCCCCGTTTCCCGTACACCGCAGAATCGAGTTCGACCTTGACAATTTTCCACAGCCGGATTATTATCCGGTGCCGTACTGCGAAGCAGTTCACGACAGGATAAATATTGAAATATCAAGAGGATGCAATGCGGGATGCCGGTTCTGCCAGGCTGGAGTCATTTACCGCCCGAACAGAGCGCGCAACCCGAATAAACTGATCGATACTATCAAAAAAAACCTTGCCTCGTCAGGGTTTGATGAGGTGTCGCTGGCATCTCTGGATGTGAGCAGTTATCCATGCCTCGACTCATTTATCGGGCATTTGATGCACTTGTTTACCAGAGACCGGATATCGCTGTCTCTCCCATCGGTACGAACAAAAGCGATCTCTCAGAATATAGCGAAAGCAATACAAACCGTCCGCAAAACAGGGTTTACCCTCGCTCCCGAGGCAGGCGCCCAGCGAATGCGCGATGTTATCAATAAAGGAGTGACTGAAGACGATATATTCAACGCCGCCCGGTTCGCGTTCTCGCAGGGATGGCAGTTGATAAAACTCTATTTCATGATCGGACTGCCCACGGAAACAGCAGATGACATTGACGCCATATTTGAGCTGTCAGCTCGTATATCCGCCATCGGCAAGGAATACTCGTCCCGGTCAGGATTCATCAACCTCAGCGCGTCAACGTTTGTACCTAAACCGCACACGCCGTTTCAATGGTACCCGATGATTCGTATCGAGGAAATAAAAGAGAAACAAAACCGTTTGCTTGATATGTGCAAGAGGCACCGCTCAATCAAGTTCAAATGGCATCACCCGCAGGCAAGCTTCCTTGAGGCAATAATCTCACGGGGCGACCGGGCTGTTGCTGACCTGATTGAGACCGCATACCGTAACGGCGCACTGTTTGACGCGTGGACAGACGAGCTCCGCTTCGATCTCTGGGAATCAGCTTTTGAAAAAACAGGCATCGACCCTGAACGCTATCTTTATCAAGAGTTTCCGGTTGACGAACCGTTGCCGTGGTCACACATACATACCGGCGTTGACCCTGTGCATCTGCTGTCTGAATTGAAAAAGAGCACACACGCGGAACTGACTCCACCCTGCTCTCCGCATGAACAGGATAAACACTGCCACGGATGCAGGGTATGCTCACCCGCGCATTTTCAGCACAGGACGGAAGAGCTTTGCCCATCCCCTGTGCCGGAAGAAAAAACAGTTCTGCATACCGACACATTTTTCACATATAAGTCGTATTTTCGCAAAACAGGAGAATTCAGGTTCCTGTCGCATAAAGAGATCCGCAACGCACTGCACCATGCTTTTAAACGGGCGAACATACCTGTCAGGCACAGTTTCGGGCATAACCCGCATCCCAAATTCTCGTACGGGCCAGCACTTCCTGTCGGCATGGCGGCGTTTCATGAACCGTTCCGGGTGGAACTTATGGAAAATATACCGCCGGAACAGTTGCAGGAAACAATCAACGCTCAGCTTCCTGAATCCCTTGCGCTGGAAAGCACTGATTACGTAAACGACACGGATGTATCGCTGAAAGACGAATGCCGGTATGCCTGCTACAGTGTCGGACATCGCCTTGATCGTGTTCAACGGCAGGAAGTTGCACAGTTATTCTTAAATGCTCTGCAACAGGAAGAAATTATTGTTGAGGCTGAAGGCAAAGATGGTACCATAAATCAGAGGAACCTGCGCCCGGCTATACGTTCGCTCAGCGTTGACGACACAAAGTTTGTGATGGATATTCATTTTGAGACCCGGCCCGTACTGGTACTAGACGCGCTGGTTCCCGGTAAATATCACGGGCCGCTCTGCAGGGAACGGTTTACCGGAGATACGGAGCTATGAACATTGTCCGCTCAGCAGACGAAATGCGCGGCACTCTGGATTACATTGCCTCATTGCCTAAACCCGTAATACTGGGGTTCACCGGAGTACCGCCTGACGATATCATGCGCGAAGCGGTAAAACTGAGCGACACCATTATCGACCTTGATATGCCCCGCGACAACGTGCCCCTTGCAAAAGCGGAAGACGTGGTACCGTCCATCTGTTGCGCCACACTGCGCACCATCACCGCTAACACATTATTGCTCAAGTCGTTGGACTGGATAGTATTCAGTTCCGGCATAGACAAATGCGACGGCGGGCGGTTTATCGCTGAAATGCTCAAAAAATCGCTCGATATACCGGTGGTCATGACGGAAAACCTGAATATGGAAAAAGCAGGAAACCCTATCTGCGAGAGCGATCTGCCTTTACTTGAAAAATTCAACCGTATCGTGAACGGTGTGGTTGTGCCGGATACCCGCCCTGTCAACAAATGCGAACCGCAATTTGGATTCTGGGGTGTTCCTCCCAATGATTTTTCAATACTGGAACTGTTTCCGCCTCAGACACACGTATTCGGATGGGCTCGATGCATGGAAAACCGGACACCGGCGGATGTGTCTCTCGAAGAATATGTAAACCCGGATATACCGACCATTTTTTTCGCACAGGCATTCTGCCCCAAGAACATTCTGGCATACAGCCTCGCACGGCGGTATAATGGGCTGTACGTTGAAGTCGACAACAGGGTTGACCGCTCCATAAAGGCAAAAATCGAGGCATTTCTGTGGTTATCCCATAACAACCGGCATCCACGATGAATACTCCTGAAAAAGTGCCTGTACTGCTCGATTGTGGCACGTCATACACAAAAGTTTTATATACTGAGAACGGAACCCGCGCTATTTATCCGACGCGCCGCATCAAAGAATACATTGGCGGTATGAGGGTTATAGCGGCTACGGGGCATAATGCGTCCAGATTCAGCTTATCGGTCACCAATGAACTGCTCGCTCTGGCAAAGAGCACCAACGATCTGATGCGCGCCAATCCCGGCGCGGCAGTGGTTGACTGCGGATCGCGCGATATAAAATATATCACCATAAATTCCGAAAATGCCGTATCAATCGACTGGAACACCGAATGCGGCGCGTTTTGCGGCCAGCTTATAGAACTGCTGACATCGTATTTCGGATTTGACGTGAGTTCCATTCATCCAGCGGACAAGCCGCTCGCGCTTCCATGCGGTATTCTGGGCATGACGCGCATGTTTGACCTGATCGCCGACGATGTTGACCCGGAAATAGCGTTTGCCCGGTTTATGCGGGGCATGGCAGACAACATCTACCGGTTCTGCGGCGAACCTGACACCATTTACCTTTCAGGCGGGTTATGCGATAACCCGCTCTTTATCAAAAGCTTCTCACGATCAGAAGTTATTCCGCTGGGAAGGTTTGTCCTGCTTGACGGACTAAAAAAAACCCTCTCCGAATAATTCCGAAGAGGGTTTTCCTAATTTCTTAGAATTTGAATTGGTAAAAAACTTTCCAATTTCTCTTTTGAGCCGTCATCACGAGGAACAATAGCGACGTGGTGATCTCATCGTGTAACATCATGGAAAAGAGGAGATTGCCACAGCCCCTTCAGGGCTTCGCAATGAGACAGTCTGTTGTGACTTTTTCATCACTCCTAAATTACAGCTCCAGTACGGAATTCAGTCCGCCGAACGGGCAATATTCCGTGCGCGCGTTGTTCGGGTCGTGAATCCATTGTCCGTCAATAATGTAACGGTACTGGTATTTTCCTTCAGGCAACAGAATGGTTTTTGTCCATGCGCCTGTTTTTTTATCTTTTTTGAGTTCAATCTGGTCGGAATTCCATTCATTGAAATCGCCGACCAGCCTGACGGTCTCCGCTTCAGGAGCAAGCAGAGTAAAGCGCACGCCGCGTTTGGTTTTTATCGGGCCAAGCGACACCTGTTCATCGGATGCCGCCGCTTTTTCGGCGACCCTGCCTTCCTGAGCAAGAACTTCTTTAGATAACTGGTCATAATCAAAGAACCCGACACTGCTTGTATCAAACCGGCAAATCGGCCGTCCTTCGCGAGCCGCTTCTTTCAGGCGCACGCACACATGCATTTTTGTGTTGTATACCTGATCGCCGAAATGCCTTTTTATTTCATCGAACAACTCCCATGAAAACTTTGTTCTCCGGTCAAAGATTGTTGCCAGCGCCCTGAATTGAATATCATGATTGCATTTTTCTTTCATCAGTTCCAGAGTGGCAAGAAGCCTTCCCAGCCCCTGAATGGAGAACGAGCTCATTTCTATTGGGATAATAGCTTCCTGCGCACAGCGAAGCGCGTTAAATGTAAGCAGTCCTATGCTCGGAGGACAATCGATGATGACATAATCAAATTCATCGCGAACCGATTCCAGAGCGGAGGCAAGATAGGTTTCTCTGCCTTCCTGTCCGGCAAGCTGTTGTTCCACAGCGCTCACCATGATGCTTGAAGCGGCTATGGAATAGTTTTCGTACTGCGGTACAATAATGTCTTTCAATGAAGCACGGTCGCAGAAAACGTCATACATGGTTTTCTGGGAATCTTTGTCCTGAATACCCATTGCCTGAGTTGCATTGCTTTGCGGGTCAAGGTCAACGAGCAAAACTCTGCGATGATGTAACGCGAGACAGTCACCAAGATTGACTGCGGTTGTTGTTTTGCCACATCCGCCTTTCTGGTTAACTACGGCGATAATTCGCATACAGTTTCCTCCTGGGATAGAGCTTAAGATTGGTTACTATATAAATGTAGAATGTGTTTTATGAGAGTGATTTAATTGCTAATGTAGTAAGACAGCCCCTTAGTGTTCATATTAGGTATTTGCGGATGGTCTGTCAATAAAATTTAATAATATTTTATACCATAAAAAATATATTTTCAGAACATTTCGTCAGGTGGATGCGGCAGATATGAGGAGTTCAGCGTTTCAGGCGCAGTGATGCATGGGGAGACATTGATTCGATAATTTTTTTGATCTGGCGGCGCGCCCTGCATAAGCGTATACCCACATTAGCTTTAGTGCAATTCAGTATTTCGCTCGCTTCCTGATACGAATAGCCGTACACTTCGCATATGAGTATCACCTCACGGTATTTAAGGGGCAGTTTGTTAATTGCTTTTTCCAGCGTGTCGGCAAGCTCGTTTATTTCAGCGAGCGTATCAGGTTTGTGGGACCGGTCAGGTATCAATTCGAGTAGTTCAGTGTCCTGCTCATCATTGCTTATCTTGTTATTCAGGGAAAATCCCAAAAAGTTTCTGCGCCGCTGGTTGCGAAGTTCATTCTTGCTCAGGTTGGTCGCTATTTTAAACAGCCATGATGACGTTTTTCCTTCAGGACGGTACGTATCAAGATGGCGGTACACCTGTAAAAAGGTTTCCTGAGTAATCTCTTCCGCCTTCTGATAATCACCCACCAGCCTGTTGACGTAATTAAGAATTTTACTCAGAAAACGTTGATGAAAGGCGTCAAAAGCATGGGCATCATCACGCGCGCTCAGGATCAATTCTTCGTCTGAATACTCAAGATATTTTTTACCGTTCGGATTTATGCTCATACATACCTGTTATATTACAGTTACAGTCCTACATATAACTATACCATAAATATTATTTTTTTCAAGAGTCAATTCATTAGCCCCGTTTGACATAACAGAACAACATATTCATTATCAAAGACATAAGAAGCAATTTACGAGATAAAAAAGGGCACCGTTATCAGGCGCCCTTTAATTAACATATAATTCGTATGTAATTCATTAAATCGTTGCTCGAGTAATAACCGCTTCACAGAGCCTTAGTTGAGCGCAAGAAGGTCTTTTATAATTTTCTCAAGGTCGTCCGCACTGCGATAGCCGGTATGTTTGTTTCTGATTACACCTTGCTTATCCACGACAAAAGAAGTGGGTATCGCGTTAATATAGCCGTATTCCTTCGTGATATCACGGTTACCCATAACGATTGGATACGTTATGCTTACATTGTCAGTAAAACTTTTTACGGCATCCACTCCGCCTTCATCCAACGAAATACCGACTATTTCCAACCCTTTATCTTTATACTTGGAATATAACGCTTTCAGGTCAGGTATCATTTTCCGGCACGGCGGGCACCACGTCGCCCAGAAATCAATGACAACTACCTTACCAGCCATATCGCTCAATTGCAGTGTACTACCATCAAGAGTGGGCAAAGAGAAATTAACGGCTTTTCCCAGATCAGGATAAGCCGCGCCGGAGGTTTCAGCCGGTACGGGCGGCATCGTTTTTTTCGCCAATGTGGAATCGGCATCATCTTTGGTACGGACTGCCTGTTCCACCGCAGTTTGTTCCGTTTCCTTAACGGCCTGCGCCGCTTTTTCGCCGCTCTGTTTTTGCGCAGAATCTTCTTTTTTACCGCACCCGTATAAACTAAGAGTGAGAATCAGAAGCAGTACTGCCGTACGAAAAGCTGACATAAAAACCTCCTTTTTATTGCCGCAAAATGTGTGTTATCAATTAGATCATTCGACCTAAAATGAGATCAATTTATTATTAATCCTGTATAGTTTTTTCGCGTTTTTTCTTTTTATTAATCAAAATTATGTTACGGATATACACCACAAACCCGACACTTTGCCCCAGAATAAACACCGGATCCTTGCGATAAATCGCGTATGTAAGCAGAAGTGAACTGCCCGCTATGCTCAGGTACCAGAAGACCTCGGGAATCACGCTTTCCCGCCTGTATTCTGAAATAATCCACTGTACCAGAAACCGGGAGAAAAAGAGTATCTGCCCGCCAAAACCGACTACGAGCATCACGGTAAGCGCCTGATTTGTCATTCGAGAACATCCTCCGCAAATCTGATCTGGCGTTTCATCATCCATCTCACTGCGACAAGGTCATATAACGAACAGAACAGCCTGTTTCCGATATTGTATTTGGATATCCCGTTCGTACGGGGGCGGTGGTTCACTTTAACTTCCACAACGTTATACCCTTCAATCTTAATCAGGGTAGGAATAAAACGGTGAAGGCCATGATACAGTTTTATGTTGTGCACGCATTCCCGTTTAAATAATTTCAGTGCGCACCCGGTATCATGGATCTGCTCGTTTGTCGCCCAGTTACGGACGGCATTCGCTATTTTAGAGGAGATACGCTTAACAAAGTCATCCTGCCTGGTACGCCGCCATCCGCACACAGCGTCATACGTATCAAGCTGGGCGAGCATATGCGGGATATCGGCTGGGTCGTTCTGCAGGTCAGCGTCCATCAGGACAAAAACCGAACCGCGCGCATATCGGAACCCGGCGGCAAGAGCGGCGCTCTGCCCGTGGTTGCGGGCAAAACGAATCGCCCTGACAGCAGAGTCGGACTGAGCCATTTCCTGCAATTTTTCCGCAGTGCCGTCAGTACTGCCGTCATCCACGAACAGGATTTCGTATTCCTTTTTTATTTTTTTCATCACCGCGGTTACCTCATCCGCCAGCGCCTGCACATTACCCACTTCATTGTACGCCGGCACGATAACCGATATATCTACAGTTTTCACCCGCTCCTCTCCTCCGTTCGACTTTTCAATACAACAACATGCCTCTTCTTTTTGGTCACATTTTCCGCGCGCATGACCACATCCGCGTTCAACCCGTTAAACTTCCGATAATGTTCCTCACGAATAATAACATAGACCGCTTCATCGCTGTTCAGCGCCGCCCTCAGTTCCTTTTCAGCAGATACTTCAGGTACCTGCCTGTGAAGATAGAACACCACATACGGACGTGAAAACTGGTAACTCATGAGCCGGTTGTCTGCGGGGACGAGATCATTCACCTGACGGGCAAACTCAACCGCAGAATATGATCTGTTCAGAAACGGTAACAAACAGATTACACCACAATACCCGAAAAAGAGCACTAGAAAAATACTTCTATATGCAATTCGCCGTGAATAAAGCGCCCTGATAAAGGCGCCTATCTTTCCATCGGCAAAGGCGCCGGGCAAATAATCAAGAATATACCGCGCCAGCAGAAGGACAAAATACGGATACAGCGGTATAATATAATGAGACTGTTTTGACTGGCAAAACGAAAAAAACACTATCATTGGTATGGTAAACGACAATTCAAAGGCGAATTTCACAAAATATCTGCGACGGATAGAATCCCAGAAGAACAAAGGAAGCAGTACGCCCCACGGCAGAAGGCAGGCTGGTGTCTGAAACACATAATAATAAAACGGCCTGACATGATCGAACCCGTCGCTGAAACGGGTCACTGTCTCGTGATAAAACACCCCGAACGCCGTGTCGATACGGGTACTGACGCAATACACCCATGGAGCGACTATCAGCGCCATGATGATTATTCCTTCGATGACGCGTATCCGTTTCAATTCGGACAGGCGTTTTGTCCATATAAGATAAGTTATAACACCGAGAAAATGAATTATGAGAGCGACGGGGCCTTTGGTCATCAGCCCCGCGCCGAGAAAAAGGTACATGAGCCGGTAAAACCATTTTTTCTCACTGCCGTCAGACGTCAGCGCATACACAAAAAAGAGAATGCCGCCGGTTACCCACATCGCGAACATCATATCCAGAGACGCCTGTTGAGCCTGCCAGAAAAAACGGTATGCTGTAGCAAGTATAAACGCGGCTAACAAACCTGATTGCCAGTTATACAGCCGGCGCCCGATACCGTAGATCATAAGAAGCATCAGCACGGCGGACAATGCCGCAGGAAGGCGGGTTGTCCACTCGCGCACTTCCCCGCCGGAAAGAATAATCGCGGATAATGAGGTTGCCCAGAAAAACAAAGGCGGTTTTGTAAGCCTCGGCTCGCCGTTGAGGTGCGGTAGTACCCAGTCGCCGGATTCGATCATTTCGCGGGTAATCTGAGCTGTCCGCCCTTCGGTTGTACCCCAGAAATCACGGATGCCGATACCGCCGCAGAACAATATCACACCAATACACGTAATAATCAGCAGGTGAAACGCCACCTGACGCTGTTCAGGCATCACTCTGATTCCTCATGTCCCGGCAATGACGCGGCCGCTTGGGAAAATGTGGGATACAAGGAAAACACCGCGTCAAGAGCAGTCAGTTTAATAACCTTAAGCACCGCCGGAACAACGCCTGAGATAAGGAACGCCTGCCCCGCTTTTCGTGACCGGGTATGCAAAAGAACCAGCGCTCCCAGCCCGCGGCTGTCGATATAAGACACCCGCTCCATATCCATAATGACCGGTTTTGTGATGGAAGAGAGCCGTTCTTCAAGCACATGCAAAAAAGCGGTGCACTCCGGTACAGCCATTTCCCCTTCGACCCTGATTACGGTATATGAGTTAGACGTATCTATGGAATAATTCATACCTATCTGCCTTATCGTTCAACACACACAAGAAGCCGCCCCATAAATCCAACCATAAACACCGTGGTTATACTGGATACAGGGAAAACCCGAGTATACACTATAGGGATAATAATATCCAGAGTCAAGCCCAAAATAAAGGCCAGCAGGCTCAGCGATGCAAGCAAAAATGTCCTTTGAGCCACTAAGTTACGGAAAGACGCATCATGAAACACCACAGCCGTACGCACCACATGCGCCAACAGGACGCCGGCCCCCCATACAGAATACCACACAAAGTAAACAAGCCAGATCAGGAATGCTGGAAGACGGTATACCACCCCATACGTATTCTCGCCATAATTATTCAAGCGTAACGTAGCTATAATCAGGTCTGAGCCCATAAAATCAAATATCACCAGCACACCGAAAAGGATTGCGGGTACCCAGAGAAACAACATACGGGGGATAGTCATCCTGTCGTTTACGAACCGCAAGATAAAATACAGGAAGAGAGACGGGATCATCAGCTGAACGATCAAAGGGAGACGGAACAGAAACAGAGCCCTGTTCATATCCATATTAACGGTTTCCAAAATCCACTGCGCGTACCAGAACGCGTTACCGAGCACCCAGAGCGAAAACGCTTTGTTCAGCGCCTGATACGCTTTGTCTCCCCGACAGATTAGAAACAATCCTATGCACAGGCTGACAGCCAGCGGAATAATAAGTAAATATCCTTCAACAGACATATCCGCGCGCACCTTCCGTTACAGGTTAAAGAAATCATCCGGGTACTGATGTCCGGATTCGAAATGGGAAAAGTAGCCTCCGTCAACCAATTGCCCGTTTAAATCATACTGTTCTATAAACAGGGGAAGGCCTGTAGCTTTGTCAATTTTAATAAGCGCCCGGTTAGAGTCATTAACAACTTCATATACAATGAATTCCTCCGCATCTTCGAGAATACGCGCGTTCGATGCCCGGGACATATCACTGATAACCTGACGCATCAGCGCACCGATGCTGGAATTATAAATCGGATAATTCCCGTCGCCTTTGCCCATGTCCGAATCAGGGTCAACCGCGATAGGAAACGGGAGCCACGCCGGGACCACCTTCATTCCGCCGTTGTTGTACACAGCGATCTGCCCGCGCAAACGTTTAGGCCCAATCCACTCTATGCGTATGGCAGTGGGCTTGCGGTAGTAAAACATCATCTCGTTTCGCCGGGCTTTTTTGTTCTTCACAGTGACGTTAATCAGGCGGTACTGGTACGAATCAAACGCTTCAATCCGATCTGAGATTTGCTGAAAAGACGAAATGATGGACGGGTCGACCCCTGCGGGCTGATCCGCGGACAGGTTACTTACACAGAAACAGCATATAATTATTGCCGCGCAGAGCGGCAGTACATGGCGCATCACCGTTTAATCCTTACAAACAGAGTGAACATATCCATCTATTGGAATTACCATAAAATAATGTCATTGTACACAGAAATCACTGTTTGCTTATTATAAAATATATGGTATAGTAACCGCTAAATAAATACTCAGGGAGAAGAATCCGTGCTGTGCCCATTCTGTAAATTTTTAGAGGACCGAGTTGTCGATTCGCGTATCTGTCAGGACGGCAGATCAATCCGCAGGCGCAGGGAATGCCTCAACTGCCAGCGCCGGTTCACCACGTATGAGACACTCGAACGGCCGAATATCGTGGTCATAAAAAAAGACGGACGCAAAGAACTGTTTGACCGCCTGAAAATCACCAAAGGCGTGACTACCGCCTGCGAAAAAAGACCGGTCAGCCTCGATAAAATCGAGGAAGTCGCCTCGGAAGTCGAACGCTATATCGAGAACAAAAACCTGCGCGAGATACCGACCAAAGTTATCGGCGAACTGGTCATGGATAACCTTCAACAGCTTGATGAAGTGGCGTATGTCCGGTACGCATCGGTCTATAAACGCTTCACCGATATCACGCAGTTCATGAACACCATTCTTACCTTGTTATCAGAGAAAAAAGAATCAATATCCTGATACCGGAAGTACCGCCACCGCTTGAGAACGAAAAAAAAGTCACAACAGACTGCGAACAATAAAAAATCACAAAAGAATGTCATTGCGAAGCCCCGAAGGGGCTGTGGCAATCCCCGCTCTATTCATTTTGAGATCGCCGCACCGCTGACGCTCCGCTTAAAAAGAAATTCAGAGACTTTTCCGCCAAGAACAGGCCTTGCAGTGATACGTATTATTATGCAGTGTTTCACCGCACCCCGAACGGGTTATTGCTGGTTCCCGTATTTTGTCAGGTCGATCAAACGTGCATCCTGTTTGATTTTATTGAACCATTCCTGAAACGCCATGTACTTCTTCTCAAAGGAAAACTGTTTGAGAACATCATCTTTCTTGGCATCGAACTCTTCTCTGGTTGGCGTTTCGTATTTCAGAATGTGCGCAACAAGTACGCCATTGGACGTGTTGACAGGATCAGTTACAGCGCCTTCTTTCTGAACAAATAATGTGTTGCCCAGCTCAGGGTCATAACCCAGTATCGGGTCAGGCGACCGGCGTGAGAAAGCAGTACTGGTTTCCGCTTTATATCCCGCTTTTTCCGCCGCCTCTGCAAACGTAACCTTTTCATTTGCCATCGCTGTTTTTATAGCAGACGACGCCTGGACCGCATCAGCGGAAGCAAGCTCAAGCGCTTTATCGCGTTTATATGCCCGTTCCACAGCGTCAAGCACATCGGTCAGGTTGGGAATGACACCAGACCGGCGTTCTATGGGGCTGACCAGATAATAGCCTTTATCGGTTTCCACTATCTGGCTGATGTTGAAAGCGTCCACTTCAAAGGCACTCTGTCGGAATTCCTGTGAAACGCCTACACCCGGGATATCATAGGGACTGGAAAAGAAACCTGTTTCCTTGACTTCAATCCCTGATTCAGCGGCGGCTTGTTCCATAGTACGGAGATCATCGCTCTTATAATATATTTCCTGAATAACAGCCTGGGCTTCTGATTCAGCGGCCAACTGTTTTATTTTCTGTTTTACTTCTTCCTGAACTTCTTCAAACGATTTCTGGACTTCTTCCTTTACCTCGTCCACCTTAATAATATGAAACCCGAATCGAGTTCTGACCGGCTCCGGATAAATTTCACCGGCAGGAGTTTCAAAAGCCGCGTCTTCAAAGGGCTTTACCATCGCGCCGCGCCCAAAGAACCCAAGGTCGCCGCCGTTCGGGCCGGTGGGGCCTTCGGAATATTGTTTGGCAAGTTCGGCGAAATCCTCTCCGGCAAGGGCTTTATCCAGTATTTCCTGTGCACTGGCACGCACTTTTTCCACGACATCGTCACCGGCAGTCTCATCTAACTTCAACAATATGTGGCGGGCTTTGACTTCTTTTTGCTGTACATATTCGCTCGTATTGTTATCGTAATAGGCGCGGGCATCGTTATCGGAGATTTCTTCTTCAGGCATATGATCGGCAAAGAGCACTTCAACGTATTTCGCGTTCACTTCATCAGGCTTTTTGTACTTTTCGCTGTTTTCCTGATAGAACGATTCCAGATCCTGCGCGTCGGGCTTGATCGAATCCATATAATTGCCTACGTCGAATTTCACATATTCGATAGTCAGTTTCTCATTATCGGCGACATAATCAAGGTACGCCTCATAATCGGATACTTTCGCGCCGCCCAGCATAATTTCATTCAGCTTTTCGATAATCAAGGATTTGCGGGTTTCCTCCTCGTACATTGCGGGAGATATATTTTCACGGCGGAGTATTTCAATGTACAGCTGTTTGTCAAACATATTATTCCGGCGGAAAATACGGTGCAGGAAGCGTGCGACTTCCTCATCACTGACAGACAGCCCGTACTTTTTCGCTTCATCAAGCATAATGAGCCGGTTCCACGCCATTTCGTTCAGCTGGTCGCCTTCAAGCTGTCTATTGGAAAGGCGTGCGTTCCAGTATGTGGCAAGGTATGCCTGACGGTACTCATTTTCCAGTACCTTGCGCCCATTGATCTCTCCCATCGCCTGTTCTCTGGGCGCGCGCACCACAGAAACGATTCCCCACAGGGTAAACCCGGGAATAATAGCCAGCAGAATGATGATAAAAATCATTTTCATCCGTTTACGCATATATGTAATCATGATAAGAACAACTCCTTTTCTTAGTTTATCAGTTATAATTATTGTATAGAAAAATATTAATGTTCCAGGAGTTCAATCACTGCCGCGATAACCAGCGATATTACATACAGAATGAGGATTGACAGGCGAATTTCAGCATCATATTTTCGAACAAAGGATAAACACGCAGAGGCAAACCCCGTCTTTCCGGACGGAGCGGAAGCAGTGCCGGCATCCGTATTTATTTCAGCGCGAGGGCATTTATCTGCGGCAGTATCTCCGGGAGATACGCTTTCCCCGCCGGATTGAACCATCTGAGCGTTTTCTTTGCTGTTTTTCTCAGTCATTTACCGTATCTGTTTTGTTCGCAGACTGTAATCTGTTATTTCAGGTCGTCACAGTAACGCAATCACTTGACTGAAAAATACAAAAACAGCCATTATTTTTGCGTCGCCGGAAAAACCCACACATAATTAGTATAACAATATATCACCATCCGATTAACAGTCAAGCATCTTTTAAGAACAGCCGCATTACTCCCCATAAACAGTTATTTTTATGTTATTTATTCCAGCAGAAAAGGTTATGATTATTTATGACAATACACCCTGTTTTAAACTTGTAAAATACTGTTATAAAAACATATAATGTCTCGTTCTATATACTGCTCCGGGACATGCGGCAAATCCCGGTAACGCTTAATTCCAACAAAGGAACACATATTGATACGTTACAATTTAACAGCGCTCATACTATCAGCGATACTGCTTTCAGGCTGTGCTCAAACTCAACAAAACCTTTCACATTCGCCTCAAAACCAAATTTTTGTCAAACCGCAACCCGATATAACGTACAGGAATACGCTTCAGGAAGTCGAAAACCTTCTTGATCTGCCTGATGAACAGTTCGATATTGCGAAAGCGGTCCTGATTGTGACAAGTACCATCAACGATGCCACAGACATACAGGCGAACTGCGCACTGCTTGACCGGTACGCGGATAAGATCAGGCCGAAAATCGAATCAAAAAGGAATGTCAGCGATAAAGTTAATGCGCTGAGCGATTTCCTGTGGGCGGAAGGGTTCCATTGCCCGAAACCGTTATGGAAGGATTACTCCAGCAGGGAGTACCTGAACGTATGGCGGATGGAAGATACGGATTTTTCCCGTTTGCTGGCTGAAAAAAAAGGAAACTGCCTCAGCCTGTCTATTCTTTACATCAGCCTCGCCCGCCGGACAGGAATACCGTTACACAGCGTGGCTATACCTCAGCATATTTATGTGCGCCACACGGAAAACGGCGAGAACTTAAATATTGAGACAACGCACGGTGGCTACTTTTTCCCTGATGACGAATACAAGGAAAAAATAGCGCTGAGGGGATTTAACGCCGAGTACCAGCATCAATTGTCCGACAAACAACTGCTCGGGTGCTACCTGCTCAATATCGGGGCATTATATAATATGATGAATAACACCGCGACATCGCTTGACTACAACCTGCTCGCACTGAAAACCGGGTTGCAGGATCCAGACCTGTTATCCAACATAGCGAACAACTACCTCCTGCTCGGCAGTCTGACATACGCGGAAAAATATTTTCTCATGTCGCTGAAAAAACAGCCCCAGAGCGGGTATATCTATGCCCAGCTTGGATACATAGCGTGGATGCAGAACAATTACAACAAATCGCATATTTACCTGACGACAGCCATATCGCTTCTTGAAAAAGTCGAGAAACGCAGGATCTTAGCGCCCAAGGAAGAAGACAAAACATCGTTCGCGCAGGCATGCCTCGCCATGACCTATAATTACCGCGCGAACGTGTTTCTTGATACCGATGACCCGTACAGCGCTCTGGAACACGCGAAAAAAGCGCTCGACCTCTGGCAGAGGCGAAGTTTCGCGGTCGGTTATTACAACTACCGGGGCGTGGTGGACATATACCGAACCCTCGGCAAAATATACACCCGCCTTGAAGACTATGACAAATCGATATCATACTACAATAAAGCGCTTGCACAACTAAACCCTGAAGATAAAAAACCCACCAAACGAATGCAGGGGTTATTGTTATCGGAGCTGGCGGCATCTCACCGGGAAAAGGGCGATTCCTCAAACGCGGAAAAGTATTTTCTGGAAGCTCAAACTATTTTTAAATCACTCGGCGATGAAAACCGATATCTAAAAGTAATGAACATGTACCGCGGAGAATCAGATCGCTGAACGGGTATATTTTGTACCAGCAACGCTAATCGTCCTTGACGATTTTTCTGTTCCCGCTACAATTAATTAGATACTGGGTAAATTCGGACAACAGCCAACCCTCGCGAGGATATGCCATGATAAAAGCGGAAGACTATATTAAACAAGCCGGTCAGCTTGCTGATGAAGAAATCATCTCCAAAATTCATGGGGATTACATGAGTGTGGAATCGTCTAATACCACCATGAAAAAAATGGAGTTTCTGTTATTGCAGGCACTGGAAATCGAACCGGATAACCCAGAATTTCATTACTGGCTGATCTGTTCCAAACTGGCGAGCGGTATGGGTAAATCAGGTTTCAAGGAAATAGAAAAAATCGCTAAGAAATTTCCGCAGTATGTTGAGATAGCTGGAGTTATGGCTGACCCGCAAAGATGGTTTGCCCCGTTCTTCTACCCGTCATGGCATGAAGACCAGAAAGAGCTCCCGGAAGAACTCTGCCAGTTGCCGTATGGAGGGACACTGCTGGCCTCTGTCCGTCATGGCATGCGCCGGATTGTGTGCATGTTCCGCCATCTGGAGAAATCCAATCTCCAGCGCGAGGATTTCCTCAACGCGCCGATGGATGTGCGGTTTAATTTCATGGAAACTCCGGACGGCCCCGTGGTTGGCGTGTATGTCCTGATTACCCTGCCGAAAGGCAATTTGTATATCAGTGAAACAATTATCAATGTAGACGCCTGCCCCGCTTCGTTCCGTGACCTCAGCAACGCAGGGCATTGGCTTTTGAAGCTTCTGTCTCAACAGGATTATACGTTTGTCATCCTGAATGACCCGCATGACGGAATACTTTTCAACCAGAAGCTGAAATTCAATCCCGGGCACAAGAAGGAACTGAAAGAAATACGGGCAAAACTGGACACAATTACCCCAAAGGCCATCTGGAATCAGGAATCATTTATCAAAGCGCAAAATTATTATATGAATAATTTTTCTATCGAAGATCTCTTCTAATTGTGTACAATACATAAATTGGGAGTGCAGAAAAAGATTCTAAGCTCCTCTTTTAAGATGTCATCACGAGGAGCGTTAGCGACGCGGTGATCTCAAAATAAATAGAGCTGAGATTGCCACAGCCCCTTTGGGGCTTCGCAATGACATTCTCTTGTGACTCTTTAATCGCTCTCAAATTGATATGTGCACAACCGTATTAACGATAGGATTAAGGTTATATGCAATCTGTTTCAATTGTAATGCCGGCGTACAACGAGGAAGGTATCATCGAAAAAAGTGTTCGGGATTATTATGATGAAATAGTCAGAAAAGTTGACCACGCAGAACTTATTATTGTCGATGACTGGAGCACCGACAACACACCGCTTATACTGAAAAACCTTTCCAAAGAATTACCGAAACTGAAAATAGCAAAAACATCCGTTAATTCAGGGCACGGCGCGGCGTTGCGCCTCGGACTCGAACTGGCGAAAAACGAGTTTGTATTCCATACGGACAGCGATTACCAGCACGACCCGCGCGAATTCTGGAAACTATACCCGTTTATTGACCAGCACGATATTGTCACGGGATACCGCGCAGAGCGGCACGACCCGCCGCATCGCAAATTCATCACCGCTATGGTTCGGTTGTCGGGAAGAATGCTGTTTCATGTGGCACTGAAAGACATGAACTGCCCGTTCAGAATATACCGCAAGTCAACACTCGACACGCTCCTGAAGGTGGTGGACAAAAAAGCGTTCGCGCCATCTATAATGCTCTGCCTCGCCGCGTCTTTTTACGGCGTGCGCATGAAAGAGGTTGCCGTGACGCATTACCCTCGCAGTACAGGCAGGACATCCATCGCCGGGTTCAGGCTGACGTCCATATGCCTGCGGTGCTTCAAAGACCTGCTTATCCTGCGTAAAAATCTGGCAGGAAATACTATCACAGTCAGGGAGAAGGCACAGCGGTGAACAATTCCTCATACACGTTACAGCCCAGCGACCTGCACATAATAATAAATTTATGCCGAATCATGAACTCCGCTCTGCACCACGAGCCTCTGATCAGCAAAATCATGCAGTTCTGTACAGAAGCAATGGAAGTGGAAGGCGCATCGATTCTGCTGTATGACGCAAAGATAGATAAACTGATATTCTACTGCTCCACAGGCGACAAATCCGACCAGTTAAACAAAATATTCCTTGCCCGCGACGAAGGTATCGCCGGCTGGGTATTTACCAATAACGAACCGGCTCTTACGAACAATATTCAGGACGACCCGCGCTTCGCCGCCCGTGTAGACCAGTCCGTGCAGTACACGACCAGATCAATCATCGCCACGCCGCTCAACCTTGAAAACAGAACAGTCGGCGTGCTGGAACTGGTCAACAAGAATCATCCTGACGGCTTCACTGCCCGCGATATGATACTCGGCGAACTCATAGCCGAGCATACCGCGCTGGCAATAGAGCGTGTCAAGCTGGTACAGGAAAACATATCGAACAGCCGTCTCGCCGCTATCGGGGAAACGGTAGCAGGGCTGGCTCATTACATAAAAAATATCCTGACCGCGCTGGAAGGGTCAGCATACATAATTAATTCGACGATAACCAGCGATAAGGATTACAGGCTTGTTGAACGCCAATGGCCCATAGTGCACAAAAGTATCGGCCGCATTTCCGCGCTGGCGCTCAGTATGCTTGAGTTTTCCAAAGACCGTAAACCGACATACTCGCATGGCAATGTCAACAGAGTCATTGAAGAGCTACACGAACTCGTCAGGGAAAAAGCCGCGCAAAAAAACATAGAAATTTACACCTCGCTCGATTCGTCAATCCCTGATACCTATTTTGACCCGCAGGGACTGCACAGAGTACTGCTCAACCTGCTGTCCAACTCGTTCGACGCCTGTGCGGGCATAACCGACGCGGCGATCAGCATCACCTCGCGATGTACTACGGAAAACGGCATTGAAGTGATAGTCTCCGACACAGGCGCAGGCATGCCGCAGGACATAATAGACAAAATCATGACGTCAAAGCTGGTAAGCACCAAAGGGTCAAAAGGAACCGGGCTCGGTATCCCCATATCAAGAAAAATTATCAACGAGCATAAGGGTTCTTTTGACATCAAATCCGTCCCGGATAAAGGGACAACCATATCCTTAACGCTTCCGGTATTATCCAGCCCGGCTGTATAACATTTTCAGGTCTCGGCGCACATTTTATCCTTTTCTAAATTCAACGGTATGGTATTATTGGTAGCTAACATTCTGACACTGAAAAAATCTATCCATATGAACAGGAGATACTATGAAAGCGAAAATATCTGTCATTGGCAGTGGTAATGTAGGTGCGACTCTCGCGCAGAGGATCGCAGAACGTGAACTTGGAGATGTAGTACTTCTCGATATTATAGACGGCATACCTCAGGGCAAGGGGCTTGATATGTACGAGGCATCCACGCTGGAAGGGTTCTGCGGCATGGTCAGCGGTACGTCATCGTACGATGATGTCGCCGGATCGGATATCGTGGTCATTACCGCCGGGCTGGCGCGTAAACCGGGTATGACCCGCGAAGACCTGCTTATGAAAAACGCTGAGATTATCAGAGGCATCTGCCGCAATGTGGCTAACGTTGCTCCTGACTCAATCGTCATTACCGTTACCAACCCTCTGGATATAATGACCCAGCTTGCTATTGAATCGCTCGGTTTCGAGCCGCACCGCGTAATCGGTATGGCAGGTATACTTGACTCAGCGCGGATGTGCGCGTTCATCGCCATGGAACTGGATGTCGCCCCGCCAGACATCAACGCCATGGTGCTCGGCGGTCACGGTGACTCAATGGTTCCCCTGCCGCGCTACACCACAGTCAGCGGCATACCTATCACCGAGTTACTGCCCACAGAAAAAATAGAAGAGATTAATGAACGTACCCGAATGGGCGGTGCGGAAATAGTAAAACTGCTTAAAACCGGAAGCGCGTATTACGCTCCGTCATCCGGCGCGGCTGAAATGGTTGAAGCGATCGTGAAAGACCAGAAACGGATTATACCCTGCAGTGTACTGCTTTCGGGCCAGTATGGATTAAATGATGTCTGTATTGGTGTGCCTGTAAAGCTGGGATCTGCGGGAGTGCTTGATATCATCGAACTGAATTTATCCAAAGAAGAAAAACAAGCACTCCACGCTTCTGCGAAAATTGTTAAGGAAAACGTTGATTTACTGAAGCAAGCGTAACCTTTATTTCCTTTTACATTTATATTAAGATAAGAAATACGCTGTTTTCAGGTCTGTTTCAAACAACTCTTCCAGTTTCGGGATATTGCGAGGAG
This sequence comes from Candidatus Auribacter fodinae, assembly GCA_003599815.1. Classification (GTDB taxonomy): domain Bacteria; phylum Auribacterota; class Auribacteria; order Auribacterales; family Auribacteraceae; genus Auribacter; species Auribacter fodinae. The sequence continues at coordinate 10,634 of QZJZ01000007.1, read as the reverse complement.
ACGGCCTCCATAACCCCTGTTCCCACTGTGACACAGCCTGTTCAGTGACTCCGCAAACTTCTGCGACTTCACGTTGGGTCAGGTTATGGCTGACTCTGCAATCATACAGGAGTTTCGGAAGCTTTTTTGTGCTTTTCTTTCTCTTTTTTTCCATCACTGCCATTCTACACCATCCTTCTTTTTAGTGTTTGATGCGGTTTCAGTAAAGTGCACGCTGATGTAATATATTTATTATCTTTTTATGTACTCAATCTCTTCTTAACAAAAAGAAAACATAACGAAACTTATTTAAAAAGTAAAGCTTTCTTTTTATTATTTTCGTCATCTTCTGATCATATGTTTATTATTTTATACTTATTCTATCATTATTTAAGTGATTAAAGGTATTTCATTAATTTAGATGTAAAGCTATTTTGACATAATTATGTAATTTATTTTAACCGGTTCAATAAAATATATTTCACTATCCTCTATCTTAGAAACAAAATTACTGTCAGTTTTAAAACAATTAATTGCGTAAAAACAAAAGGATAAGTTTGGGAGCGCTGAAAAAGATTCTAAGTTCCTCTTTTAAGATGTCATCACGAGGAACGATAGCGACGTGGTGATCTCAAAATGAATAGAGCTGAGATTGCCACAGCCCCTTTGGGGCTTCGCAATGACATTCTCTTGTAACTTTTTCATCGCTCTCAGTTTATTTTGTTGATGAATCAGTATATCTTCATCAGTATATCTTCAATCGATCAGTGACATCCGTTCACCCTCTGTGATAAGATGAGCGCAGTACATAAACCATAATCCATCAGGAGGACAGATCAGTGATCGATCAAGCAGGCAATACCCCCGCGAACAACGGCGATGCCCAGCAGGCAATAGCCCGGACGCATGAAGCGTATTCCCTTTTAACAGCTGAGCTTGGCAAACGGATTGTTGGACAACAACATATACTTACACAAATGATGTGGGCGCTGTTATGCGGAGGGCATGTTCTCCTTGAAGGGGTGCCGGGGCTGGCGAAAACACTGCTGATCCACACGCTGGCAGATCTTATGCGGTTGGAGTTCAGCCGTATCCAGTTCACTCCCGATTTAATGCCCGCTGACATTACGGGAACGGATGTTATCACCGATAACCTGAAGACAGGCATGAAGGAGTTCCGGTTCATAAAAGGGCCGGTATTCGCCAATATCGTTCTCGCTGATGAAATCAACCGTACGCCGCCCAAAACGCAGGCGGCGCTCCTGCAGGCAATGCAGGAATACGAGGTGACCGCTCAGGGCAAAACGCATTCTATCGAAAAACCGTTTTTTGTGCTGGCTACGCAAAACCCCATAGAACAGGAAGGCACGTACCCGCTCCCTGAAGCACAGCTGGACCGGTTCATGATGAATGTCATTATCGACTATCCGACACCGGAAGAGGAAATGGAAATCGTACGCCGTACCACATCGCCGATAGAAACCGAAATCAAACCTGTATTCGACAGGAACGATATCCTCTCATTACAGGCGTTGGTAAAACAGGTGCCTGTGGCTGAGGATATTGTACGATACGCCGTTCTGCTGGTAAATATGTCTCGCCCCCAGGGTGAATATATTCCGCATTCACTGAAAAATTATATACAGTGGGGAGCAGGCCCGCGCGCATGCCAGTACCTTGTGCTCGGATCCAAAGCCCGTGCCCTGCTCGACGGCCGATATGCCGTGACGCTTGATGATATAGACGCCCTCGCGCCGCTGGTACTGCGCCACCGGGTGATACTCAATTTTCAGGCTGAAGCGGAAGGCGTCACTATAAACAGGGTCATAAACACACTGATAGAATCAGCAAGGAACTTCGATCTTGAGAAAGTATCTTGACCCTGCTTTGTTGTCGCGCCTGCAAGGGCTGGAGCTGAAAGCACGGCTGGTCGTGGAAGGCACCATATCCGGCATGCACAAAAGCCCGTTCAAAGGGTTCAGCGTGGAGTTCGCCGAACACAAGTCGTATTTTCAAGGCGACGATATCCGGTATATCGACTGGAAAATTTTCGCGCGGACAGGGAAATATTTTATCAAGCAATTTGAGGAAGACACAAACCTGAAATCATATATCCTTGTCGATACCAGCAAATCCATGGCGTTCGGCAAAGGAGATAACACCAAACTCTCATACGCCGGGTTTCTTGCGGTGTGCATGAGCTACCTGATGCTCGCTCAGCGCGATTCCGTCGGGCTGGCGACATTCAGTAATGAGGTCGGAAAATACATCCCGCCTCGCAACGGCATGGGGCACCTGCACCACATGGTGGGCATACTGGAAAACCTCGTCCCCTCCGCCTCGACCAATATCTGTCTGGCGCTGAAGCATCTGGCATCTCACATCAAACGGCGTGGGCTGATTGTGCTCATATCCGACCTGATTGACGATCAGGACTCCGTGCTCCGCCACCTGAAATACGTACGCCGCATGAAACATGAGCTGATAGTACTGCACCTTGTGCATCCGGACGAACTGTCACTGCCGTACAGAGGCACAACCCGTTTCCGTCCTGACGAATACGACGGCGAAATTCAGGCAAACCCTGACAGTATCCGAACCGCCTACCGCGCAAGGGTTTCGGAGTACCTCGATGCCTACAAAACACAGTGCTGGCAAAACGATATCGGATACCACCGCATCGTGATGGATAAACCGGTCGAGGAATCTGTCCTGCATATACTTGCCCAGAGGAGGCCGAGATAATGCAGTTTCTGAACCCGTGGTATTTCTGGTTTCTGCCCATCCTCGCCATCCCGGTCATACTGAATATATGGAAAAAACTGCGTATAAAAGACGTGGAGTTTCCCTACTTTTTCCTGCTCGCCGCTTCAACCAGCAAAAATGTCATTCACCTGAAGATACTTAACCTGCTGTTGCTGATTGTGCGCATCTTATTGATAGCCTGCATCCTGCTTGCTCTGGCACGCCCATTGTTCACCGCATCGCCCTCGCCGTCGGCAACTGATGCCGCCGCCAGCGCGCGCGTGTATATACTCGACAACTCGCCCAGTATGGAGGTGATGGTTAAAGGGAAAACCCTCTTCGACGCCGCCAGAACTGCTATCGAAAACGATATCCGCACTCAGAATACCTCCATTCCGTGCGCACTCGTAACTATATCGCAGACAGGTATGCTGGAAACCATCCGGTGCGGGACAAATGCGGATCAGATAATAAACGAATTGCGCAGAACCGCAATACAGCCGGTACGGTTCCCTGCCGCGGAAGCGTTATCCATGGCAGATGCTTTTCTCGGCACAACCGGGCGCATGGATACCACTACGCTCTTTTTTACCGATAACCAGAAATCGAACTGGCAGGACACACCTGCACTCTCATTGCCGAATACGGATGAGGTGTATTTTATCGGTACCGGCGATGAGATTTACACAGAAACCGGATGGACAGGATACTCCGGAGGTTCACGGCTTGTTGTCAGCGGCAACAACGCCAGCCTGAACTCTACGGTTATGAATTACCGGAAAACCGATCTGGATAACCTGATCGTCCAGTGCCTCACATATGACAATACAGTTCTTGCGGAAAAAACGGTCACGGTCAGAGCCGGAGAAACAGAATCAGTACAGTTTGATTTCTTAGCCCCGGCTGACAAACGGTTCATGCCGTTCACACTGTATATCGATCACCCCGACTTCGTGTACGACAACCGACTGCCGGTCAGTGTTCCTGTGTATCCATCTCCTGCCGTTTATGTTCCGACAGAATACACAGATTCAATATACCTGTATGCCGCCTTAACCCTGTACAGCCCGGCAACGCGCATTGTGCCGTACTCAAGTATCGCCGAATTATCAGCATATACGGAACCAAGCGAGACGAGGATACTGATCCTGTCAACGCCGCAACAGGCAGATCAGGCATCGCTTCAGCAACTCTCGGCACAGGGTTATTTTTCCATCCTGTTTTTCGCGCCGGGCGAACAGGCGCAACCTGCCCGTTACGCTATAACCAGCGGCGACTTCTCACATTTTGTCCTTTCGCCATTACGATATTCGGGCGTGAACAGTTTTGACGACTTGTTCATATCTCGTTCAGAGCCAACACCGCTTTACCCGCAAATCACCAGACGCAAGAAAATACTGGTATTATCAGACGGAACACCGTTTCTGGAAGAGCTTACTGTGGGGAAAAAATCGGTTTTTATCTGCGCCACGGATTTAAACGGCACGGCGTCCAACATAACCCGGTCAGCGTCGTTTCTGCCGTTACTGCACAGGATAACGGATTACTGCGTCATGCAGTCGTCACACCATCCGGACTATTACAACCGCAATACGGGCACATCGCTTTCGCTCAGCGAAGACGCTCCGTTTTCCGCGACATGGATACAGCCCGACAATACACGGGTTCCGCTCACCAGCAGATTTGCGGCGGGACGTTATCGTATAGAAACACCCCGCGCGATGAAACCGGGTTTTTACCGTTTATTACATGAAAGCGGCACAGAAGAACTCTTCGTTTTCGCGCCCGCTCTTCAGGAAGGCAATATGGAGCCGCTTGACCAAACAACAATTATCGAAAAGATGAATGATACCCCATGCCAATTTATTAACCTGCATGGGGATGAGGATGAATCGTATACCACAAAAAAGGATATATCCACGCAACTGATTCTGCTTGCCTGCGTATTGCTGGCATTGGCTGAACTTGGACTGGCAAATATAAGCTTATGATTACCATTTTCCGTTTACTCATGATATCCGTTTTAACGCTCGGCTGTGCCGCCGCGCTCTACGCCATTGTATATAAACGGTTATCAATAAAAAAGTACAGCCTGCTCAATATTCTGCGGTTAGCATTTCTTATTATACTGCTGTGGCTGGTCACAGAGCCGATGATCACCCGTAAAATAATCTCAAAGCACACGAAACCCGTATCTTTCATTATAGATACATCGCAGAGTATGCGCATTACCGATCAGGGCATACCGGCACAGTCACGAATCAGCGCGGTGGTGTCCGCTATGACCGGTAACGACAGCGTGCTTGATTATCTTATACGCAAGGATATTCCATACACCCTTTTTTCAGCGGGAGAACAACTCAGGATCCAAACAGCTATGCCCGAACACGCGAACGACAGGGCAAGCAGTCTGATCGCCTGCCTGAATGCGGTTCCTGCCAATACAGGGACAGTATTTTATATATCCGACGGGCGGTCAACCGATACAGAATCCACTCCGGCAGAATCAGCCGCCAATCCGGTTATTACTATCGGTATGGGGAACCCGTCCGCCGCGCCGGATATATGGATTGAGTCGGTTACAGTACCATCTTTTGTGGAAATAGATACGCCTGCTGAGCTAAGAATTTATCCCGGACAGCATAATATACCCGACTCAACGCCCGTCAGCATACGCATTACCGCGGATAAGGATACGGTTATCGCGGATACAACCGTCCCGTTCAGCGAAGCGGCAAACACTGAATTCCAGTACACCGCCGGCTCGGCAGGACTGCATACGTTATCCATCAGCGTTTCCTCGCCCGGCATACCCGAATCATTTACTGAGAACAACTCGAAAACAGTGGGCATCATGGCACGCAAAAACACTATCCGCATCACTATGCTCGCTACGCCGTCATGGGACAGCGCGGCGCTGGCGAGGTCGCTAAAATCTATTCAAAACGCAGATATTACATTGTATAACTATATCGCGCCAAAAACGGATGCTCCCTTTTATTCGATCAGCGAAAAAGCGCACTACAACAGTTCGGCGTTTGTACGCACAATTGAAAAACAGGATGTTCTTATATTCTGCGACGTACCGTTGAGCCGCTTCGCGGAAAACGACATAAACAAGATCGTAGCATTTGTGTCAGACGGCGGCGGCATACTGATTTTCGGCGGCAGGCAATCGCTCGGCGCAGGAAATTATATGAATTCGCCGATTAACTCATTGCTTCCCGTATATCTTTCAGTCAGTGATTTTTACCAAAATGATTATCGGATAACGGTGCCGGAGGGTACCGTATCGCATCCGCTGGCGGCTCCGGTATCTCAGGCAATAACAGCCTCAGGGCTTCCGCCGTTGACCGGCATGAACATATCGTATTCAGTCAGGACAGGAGCTGAAGTGTATCTCAAAACATCATCAGCCAAAGGCGATACGTTCCCGCTGTTCAGCGTACAGCCCACAGGTTCAGGCAAATGCGCTGTTTTTTCAGGCAAAGGGATTTACCGCTGGTCTATGGAAACAGAGGCATCAGCGACCAATACGCTCACCGCATGGCTGAAAAACGTTATCGGATGGATAGCGTCGCCCGGGGAAAGCGCATACCTTCACATAACCATACCGCGCATCAATTATAATCTTGGCGAAAAGATCAGTATAGAAGCGGAAGTGCTCGACCGTACATTTGAACCCGCGCCAAACGCTGTTGTTGAAGGAATTGCCGCATCGGATCAAGGACAGCGCTACCCTGTCGATTTCGTGCCTGTGAGCGGTAAACAGGCGGCTTGGCAGGCATCTTTCCTTCCGCCCGAACAGGGTACCTATAAAATAGAGGTGTCCGCGGTACGCTCTCCGGATGACATATCCAGAGTATCAACTGAAATGATGGTTCACGCCAAAACGGACGAATTCAAAAATTTAGCCGCTGACTGGGACTTTCTCCGCTCGCTCGCTGACCAGACAGGCGGCGAATTTATACCGTTCTCCGAATTCAAAGATAAAGCTCAGTCGCTTAAACCTGAGACAGTCAGGCAGGTTCAAACTATCTCGAAAATGGTTATGGATTACCCTCTTATCCTTATTATATTAATCGCGCTCATCACCACGGAATGGGTGATACGCATAAAAGAAGGGCTGAACTGATGCGAAAAGCGCTACTTTTTTTCATCATGTTTTTTCTGCCCGCCATACCGGCGGCTCAGCAGTCGGATTACGATTTTCAGATAGCGCGCCTGCATTATGACGGCGGCGGCGACTGGTATGCTGACCCCACATCACTGCCGAACCTCCTGAAAGCACTTCGTGAGCGGATTGGGCTGAACGCGCCTGCATCCGAAACGGTTATTACGCCGGACGACCCGAACATTTTCAGGTATCCGTTCGTGTATATCACCGGGCACGGCAACATAAATTTCAGCGCGTATCAGGCAAAAAACCTGCGCACCTACCTTGAACGGGGCGGGCTGATCTGGGCGGACGACAACTACGGCATGGACACCTCATTCCGGCGCGAAATACTCAAAATAGTGCCGCAAGCCGAACTTGTGGAACTGCCTCCTTCGCATCCTTTGTTCCAGCAGTACTACCAGTTTCCCGACGGACTGCCGAAAATTCATGAGCACGACGGCAAACCGCCGCAATGTTTCGGCGTGTTTCTCGATGGACGGCTGGCTATTATATACACCTATGAAACAGATATCGGCGACGGACTGGAAAGCCCTGAAGTGCATGAGGATCCGCCCGACATACGCGAAGCGGCGTTAAAAATGGCGATAAATATTGTTTTATACAGCCTGAATAATTGATATGCTCGTTCCTGAACATCATTACGGAACCGAAGTTGTCATTTAAGATTCCCACATCAATGTTAATCCGAGTTGACTTCAAGGTTACGGAGGAGATAGCCACGTCGCGTTGCTCCTCGCGATGACAAATATAGTGTATCAGAAGTAAAACAACATCTATGGAGGTATACATCATGAGCGACATTCCTGTTCTGATACTGCACGGCTGGAGCGATACTTCAGCATCGTTCAAACCCCTTGCCAACTTCCTAAGAAACAACGGGCGGCAGGTCATAGATATCTGGCTGGCGTAATTATGTAGAGGCATATATTTATTTTTTCTCAAAAACCGCCGCGAATCTCAGATAGCAGGATGGATCAGCTTCGCGCGCGTTTTTAATGCTATACACCGTAAGGTTAAGTCCGCCCATATTATTCATCACGCGCGAGATAAGATGCGGCACATCATAAAACCGCCCGTGCCGTTCAAACCAGTTTTTCACGCAGTACAATGTCGAGTCTTCATCGAACGACACTTTTCCGGATAACATCACCGGATTGGTTTTAATCGCGAAATCCGTAAACATATATAATGGCACGATACAGAGTTTCCCCTTTGAGCGGAGTACTCTGCCCGCTTCTCTGATGAACCGGATATCCGCATCGCCCTCAAAATGCTCAAACGCGCAGTGCATAGCCATTTTTGAGGCAAACCCATCGGGCAACGGCATTTTGCCCGCATCTCCGCCGATGATATTTCCCTGCATGCCTTCAGGGTACAACAAATCCTGACGGTACGCCGTTGCTCCGTAGAGCGCGTTATATATTTCCGGTGTCGGCGAGCAGGAGTTGGCGATATCTATATAAATATCGTCCGACGATAATTCAAGAAGCCGGGCGGCGACGTAGTGTTCCAGAGATTTTTCCGCAAATGTCTTGGATGCGCCTCGTTTCTGATACAGAATGAAACGGGTATACTGAGCATCCCGCACAAATTGTCTATATCCATCAATATCAATAGTGTATTCTTTGACGTTTATGTTGTTTTTCTTTAAATGGCTGATTATCGCGGGCACTGTTTTTTCGTCAAAAACGATATCGCTATTTTTCTTCTTATGATGTATGGTGTTAAAACATTTGTCCCAGATGAGCTTTTTCTTGATTGCGTAAACAACCCGAAACACGCGCAGTTTAAAGTATACCCACAGTATCTTTTTATTGTTCAATAAGAAGCAGTTGTATTTCTGCCAGTGAGTTTCGCACATTGCGGTTACCTCAGAATAAGGTAATAGATATCGCGATTAGATTAGCACGTAATTCATCAGAATTGCAAAGCTATAATAATATCGGATCAATAAAGCCAAAACAACAAGATCATTTAACTCATTGACTAATTTATTATATATTGTTATTTTGTAACTAAATTAATATAAATAGGAGACTAAAAATGAGTGACAAAAAACAGACCAATTCGATAGTTAGCCAATATTTAAGCAACAGCAAATGGCATTCATGCGAAGAATTCCTATATGCAATTGAGGATAAGATAAGAAAAATAGAGTATCATAGAAAACAAGAAGAAGAACAAGGCGGGTTTATCTATTACAAACCTCACCCCAAAGAACCGAAAATAATAGAATCTAGTGAACGCCTTTTTAATTGTGCCACAGAGATTGAAGCCATGATCCAAGTTACAAACAGCTTATTTGATGTTCTTTTGCAAATTGTCAATCGTCTCTTACTAACAAATCCACTCGATGAGGAGAATGTTAAGTTTAAGGACTTAAAAAATAATTTACAAAATCAGTCGTTATGCACCAAATTAACGACCTTACTAAATAGTGATGAATTTCAATATATTAGAGATTTTTGCAACTACATAAAACACAGGAAATTAATTTACAATAAATCTCAGATAAATGTAAATTTCAAAGATAAAAATGGGAATTTAGCAAAAGATCTTAAACCCACTTATTGGTCTTTTCAAGGATTCCAAGGTAAAAACAGCACACATCAAGAAAAAAAATCGGCTGACATAAAAGCCTATGCCGATAAAGTAGTTAATGAAATACTGAAATTATTGAACGACCTAAACACAATTTTATAACAAAGGATTAAAAAAAGAGGAAAAAAGAAAAAATGCGCCCAGCAGGAATCGAACCTGAAACCTCCTGGTTCGTAGCCATGCACTCGAATTAAATTAAAAGATTACAATAGCTCTTCTACTAATTATTTTCAGCAAATTCCAAAAGGTTTGTTCTTTTATGAGTTTTAATTTCAATTCCAGAGAAGAAAAATTTTTTCCAATTTCAGCAGCTTCTTTTTTAAACCTGTCATAATGCCTTAAAACGTTGATAATTGCTTGAGCATCGGCATATCCTAGGACTTGACTGAATTCATATAAAGTAGTCTGTTCATAACCTTGACGAACATAAATATTATGAAACCTATTCATAACATCTATAAATTCTATCGAGCTTCGAGCAGCAAAGACAATTCCTAAATCGCGTAACATATGAGGTTGTTTAGCGATTTGAACGAAAACCGAGATTAAGTTTTGTCTGTCTCTATTGGAAATCACCGACAATGCTGCAATTAAATCTTCATAATTGACTTCTATAAGAATCCTATCGATAGAAGATAGATGTTTCATTAGAATTACTATTTCATCAAGTTCTATGTCTTTTTGCCATGCTTCTGCTAAAATATTTGCTGTATATTGTAATTGCTCCTTAGGATTTACAGTGTATGAAAGTTGTTCATAAAATAGGAAATAAAAATAGGAGACAGCTACAACAGTTACGTTTATATCAGTGTAAGTGACTACTGCCAAGTCAAGAACGTCATCGAAGCCTTCCAGAATCTGCTCAAGAGAGAAGCCAGCCTTACTTAAGAGCAACACGACATTAATTATATCTTTTAAGTCAAGAGCTGAGCTTTTATAATAAGTAGCAACTTCTTGCTTTAATTCATTGTAAATAGGAGACTGAGTAGACTCAGCAGATCGCGAAGCAACAAGAACTTTTTTGATACCTTTATCTAATTGATAATTTGGTTGTATTAAAAATTTGAAAGCTAAAAATAATAAAAGAAGGAATACTAATCCTCCGACTACTACTGAAGCGGATTTGAAC
>QZJZ01000030.1 GCA_003599815.1 Candidatus Auribacter fodinae | reverse complement strand
TGCAAACTGTGTTTCGATTGAGATATGTTTTTGTAAAGCCTGTTGTTCAAGAAGGATAAGGACTTCACCCAAAACATCAGACAGGTTGAGCTGTTCGTCAGCGCAAGAAACATTGTGTTCCAGACGTGTTATATCAAGCAAATCAGTGATAAGATCTTTCAACCGCTGGCTCCCTTCCTTGACCAGTCGCACAAGCCGGCGCTGTTTGTCAGTCAACGGCCCGACAATTTCCTCATCAAGCAACCCGGCAGAACCTGTAATCAAATTCAGAGGAGTTTTGAACTCATGGGAAGCGATAGACAAAAAATCCGATTTCATTTTGCGCAATTCCTGCAACGCTACAAGCCGTTTTACCGATGAGGAATCTTTACACACCAGTACAATACCCTTTTCTTTCCCTTTTTTGTCACGCAGTAATGACGCGGTAAACTTGATAGGTATTGAATATGTGCCCTGTAATACATAGTCAGCTTCGCCTTCAACAACAACCAGTCCTGACTCAATGCGTTTTTTAAGTTGATCGATCACTGCGCTGATTTCTTTCGGAAACACAATTTTGTAATTATGCCCGATCACGGATTTCATCGGCAACTCCAGCAGTAACTCTGCCCCCCTGCTGTATGTAGTTATCCTGCCAGTCTCATCCAGGCTTATAACGCCATGCACCATATTCTCCAGTACATCAGAAAGATATTCCTTTGTACCGGTTAGCAGTTCTTCCTGTTCCTGTAATTGAAACACCTGTTCATGATGAATAAGGCAAGAACCGAACGAATTTGCGGCAAGATACAGTTTATGCCATTCCTGTTTTGCCGACATCAGATGATCCGCTTTTAAAACCAACACACCAGCGTATTGATTAAAGACTCGTACGGGAATTACAAGTGTATTCTCCAGAAAAGACGACACGAAACAACAGTCATGCTCTTTGGAGAGCATTTCATTGCAGAGCTGATCGGGAATAGACTTCCATTTTGGTTTCGGAGCGGGGACGGCTGAATGCCACTCTAACATATATACACTTTTATCGCCGGAATTACCGCGCCAAAAAGTGCAATGAGTCATTTCGACAATAGAACGCGCATATTCACAAAACGCGGAAAACGCGTCCTCTTCTGTTGCGCATTTCTGCACACTGTCAAAAAAATGTACAACGTCCAAAATACCACTGTCGCTATACTGTGGAGTTCTCATCTATATACTATAACCTTATATTATGATGAAGCTTATATACATCCTGCCTACATAAGCAAGATAAGTACCAAAAGACAAAAAAGCGTTTCACCGGAGATACAGCCACATTGAAGGAATACACAAATGTTGAAATGGATTTTCACGAAGATGGGAAACTAAAGCAGAATGATTACGTCCCTGAACGTGTGCGGGAAATATGTCCGCACACGTTCAGTATAAATAAACTACGTTTAAATAATCGTACCCGGCTCAATGACCGCATTCTTCGGGATAATCACAATACCATCGCGTATATAGTAGTTATCAAAATCAGCGTCAGGTTCTCCCGCTTTCGATTTAATGACTGAGCAATCACCTATACGAGCATTTTTATCTATAATCGTGCGTTCGATATGACAATTTCGACCAAGCCCCATTGGTATCTTCCCTGTCGTACCGTTCTCGTCATAATAATCCTGTCCCATCATGATCGAATCTGCAAGATAAGAACCTTCCCGTATGTTACTGCGGATACCTATAACAGAATGTTTGATTTCAGCTTTGGTCAGCTTACAGCCTTCACTGATAATACATGAGGAAATAGTGCAATCCTTCACTTTTGAAGAAGGGAGAAAGCGCGGATGTGTAAATACCGGCGCATCAGGATCAAAAAAGTCAAATGCCGGATTATCATTTGTAAGATCCAATGTTGCCTCATAAAAAGATTTGATCGTTCCAATATCTTCCCAGTAACCTTCATACGGAAAAGCATACACATTAAATTTGTTTATGGCGTACGGAATGATGTGTTTGCCGAAATCGGTCATGTCGTTATCAAGAACGGGATCGAGAATATCTCTTTTGAATACATATATACCCATTGACGCAAGATACTGTTTATCAGGGTTGAGCGTTCCACTCGGGTTAAACAGACTCATATCAGGAACTTTATACTCATCGAGAATTTTGGGGTCTTTAGTCTTTTCTACAAAATCAGTAATTTTCCCTGTTTTATTCACCTTCAGAATACCAAAACCAGCGGTTTTTTCCCGTTCTACAGGAAGTACGGATATCGTAATATCGGCATTGTTCTTTTTATGGTACGCCACTATCTGATGAAAATTCATACGATATAACTGGTCACCGGAAAGAATCAGCACCGTATCAATACTTGAATCGACAAAATGACGCAAGTTACGGCGGACTGCATCAGCAGTTCCTTCATACCATTTTTCACTGGTCAACGTTTGCTCAGCAGGCAGAATATCAATATATCCGTTTGAGAAAATATCAAATGCAAAACTACGGTTAATATGCATATGCAAAGAGGCCGTATTAAACTGTGTCAAAACATATATCTTTTTTACCCCGTTGTTAATACAGTTACTGATAGGTATATCAACCAACCGGTATTTCCCCCCCAGCGGGACAGCCGGTTTTGACCGGTCTTTGGTTAACGGGTAAAGGCGGGTTCCCCGGCCTCCTCCGAGAATCACAGCCAGAACATTTTTCATCATCGGGTTTTCTCCTCAGTATTTAATTGTTCTCCACGTTTTAACAACCGTAATTTATTCAATACCGGCTCATATGCAGAATCTATTTCCAGAGCTTTATGCCAGAAATAAAGAGCCTTTTTAAAATTTTTCTGATTCGCGTATAAACTGCCGAGATTGACATAGCCCTGAATATAGGCGGGATCAACCTGAATCGCTTCCAGCCAGTAATATTCCGCTTTGTTTGCATCATCCCGCATGATATAGAAAGCGCCAAGTGCACTGCACACAGCAGGATTGGAGGGTTCTAGCTCTTTCGCCCTGTTTAAATGATACAGCGATTTCTCGTCGTCGCCAACATGATCGTACGCAATACCAAGATTATAATGCACAACAAAACTGTTAGGCTTAATTTTCAACGCAGTTAAATATACGTTTATTCCTTCTCGCTGTAAACCTTTTTCTACATACGCTCGGCCAAGGTTTATATATGCATCAAAGTAATTTTCACGCCTGTCAATAGCTCGCTTGTACATGACAATCGCCTTATCAATTTCGCCTTTCGACTGATATGCGTGCGCAAGGCTGTAATTCGCCTCGGCAAGATACGGGTTACTTCGTGTGGTATTAAGCCAGAGAGTATAATTGTCTTTCCAAACCGCATTGCGAGTGACGGTTCCTGATATGAACAGAAAAACTACCAAAAGAACAGTAGGTAGTACCACCTTGGAAGGAAACAGTTTCACCGCTGTTTCAAAAGCAACGGCTATAAATAAAAATACACCAAATGCCGGAAGATACGTGTACCGCTCAGCCGCCAGATGGCGAACCGGATAAATATTCATAACAGGGCTCAAACAAATCAACGTGGCGCCAATAAGAAACAACGATTGTTTCAGCGGCCTCAGTTTTACAAGTGCATATATCATAATTCCGACAGCGATAACAGCTAACAGGATGTCATGCCATTTTTTCAGAAGATGTGTATGGTAATACAATGCCTGCAACCCGTAAGGGAAAAAGTACAACCGCAGATATGTCAGTAAACTTTCTATCATCGTTATGACAGAAAACTGCACGGTATCAAAATCATCACCGGCCGGATGCCTTAGCCAAACAAACCGTGCCAGTGCAAAGAATACTGCTACAATAACAATCGATGCTAACGCTGTGATCCAAAAGGGCAGAGACCGAGGTTTTTTATAATATAACAGTTCATATAATCCAATCAGAGGTACAAAGGCAAACGCCATTTCCTTTGCGGCGAGAGAAAAAAGATAGCTTGTTCCGATCACGGGAATAAGCCATATCGACTCACTTTGCCTGAACTTAATATAGAGCGATAATGAGTAAAGAAAGAAAAATGTACACATAACATCCTCACCGAATGTAATGGAACATACCGCTTCAGTCATCAGGGGGTGGCACGCCATCAGCAGAGCCGCCCAGAAGGCCGCCATTTTTGATCCGGTCAGTTGTATGCCCAGCATAAATAATGTGAGCACCGTTAGGAGATGAAATAAGGTGTTTATGAAATGATAGCCTGCAGGGTTCTTTGCCCATATACGATGACCAACCATATACGAGAAGGTTACCAGCGGACGATATGATTGCTCCCCTGACACTTTAAAATAGCGGGGCGAGAATAAATCCGTGACATTGGAAGCATCGCCAAGGTACTTATTTTCCGCGATCACGCTTATATCATCATACGCAAACCCGTTCCACAAGTTGTTTATGTACGCGATTACAACAGCAAGGGCAAGAATAATGATATACCGGGTGGAAAGATTCAGATGCTTCACCGTATAAGTGTTCTCCCGCATGCTTCCGCAATCTTGACAAGGCTCTCCATAAGTGCATCAAAATTTTTTGGGGTCAGCGATTGCGCTCCGTCAGAAAGCGCGTCGTGAGGGTTAGGGTGAACTTCGACAATAAGAGAATCAGCGCCAGCGGCGAGCCCTGCTCGAGCCAGCGGAGCAACCAAGCTCCACTGCCCTGCCGCATGGCTGGGATCAACAACGACCGGCAGATGCGTCTCAAACCGCAAAACAGCGACACAGCCAAGATCCAATGTGTTGCGGGTCGCTGTTTCAAAAGTCCTGATACCCCGTTCACATAACAGAACATTGTAATTTCCCTGAGACAGAATGTATTCCGCTGACATTAAAAACTCTTTGACCGTATTGGCAAGTCCGCGTTTCAGAAGTACCGGCTTTTTCAACTGCCCGACAGCTTTCAGCAACCCGTAATTCTGCATATTCCGTGCGCCTATCTGTAAAACATCCGCATATTTCGCCACAGTATCGACATCGTGTTCACGGAGCACTTCGGTAACAATGGGCATGCCGTACGCGCGCCCGGCATCCCGGAGCATCCGCAATCCTTCTTCCCCCAGTCCCTGAAAGTCATACGGCGATGTCCGGGGTTTATATGCTCCACCTCGCAACACTTTCGCTCCAGCCGTTTTTACCGCCTGAGCCGCGGCATGAATCTGTTCCTCGGATTCCACAGAGCATGGGCCTGCCATCACAACAATATTATCCCCGCCAATAGACACATCCTTATTAATTGCAATAACGGAACGCTGCTGTTTTACTTCGTGGCTGGTCAGTTTGTACGGCTTCATGATAGGGATTACCTGATCGACACCCGGTAACTGCGCAAGTATATCCATCAGCTTCCACTTTGACTGCTCATCACCTATGGCACCGATAACAGTTCGTTCCACCCCATAAATAGGATGGTCTTTGTACCCAAACTGATTTATTTCCTTGATAACTATATCTATCTGTTCAGACGAGGCACCATGTTTCATTACCACGATCATACTGACGTATCTCCTTTAAAAGTGACGGTAAAAAACAGCACACACTGTATTCATAAGTAAAAATCTGTTTTTTTTTGCCGATACATTGTAGTGAGAAAAATTATACATAAGTTCATCGTTCAATTATACAACTTTTTCGTGCAAATATAATATCTTTGGAGAAGCATCACTATGACGGTTTGTATTTCCGTAAAAAATGGCCCGGACAAAGGTAAAAGAATACTCACCGAACAGCCACGGATTACTATCGGGCGAGATCGGTCGAGCGATATACCGGTCAACGACTTAACCGTGTCGCGCCAGCATTGCGCCGTTTTTGTTGACGAACAAGGTATCCATGTCGAGGACTTAAACAGCAAAAACCGAACATGCGTTAATGGGTCACCTATTGGCGCACCTGTACTCTTACAGCCGTCAGATGAAGTTAAAATCGGCGAAACCGTTTTTTCCGTACATATTCATATCGAACAAAAAGAAGAAGATGGCCAAAAACGCGGCGGATCAACACATTTCTCAAATAACGTTCGAACAATGGTTGTTAACGTGGAAAATATTTCCATAGAAAAAATAGCGAGCAATCTTGACCTGATGTACAAAGTCAATTCCGCCATTCATTCGCACAGAACAATTTCTGACCTCATGAAAACCCTTCTGGAACTGATATTCGAAGTCATACCTGCTGAACGTGGAACTCTTCTGCTGTATAACAAAAAAAGCAAACGACTGGAACCGGAAATATCTCTTAGCAGTGGCGAGGGTATCTGTGAGGATATCTGTGTCAGCCAGACCATCGCAAATCAGGTATACAGTAAAAAAGTAGCCATCATAACCAAAGACGCGATGAGCGATCCCCGTTTTCCAAATAAAATGACCATCATACAAAATAATATACGGTCGGCAATGTGCGTTCCTCTGGGTACAATTAATAAGATGCTGGGCGTGATCCATCTTGACAGCAGAATGCAGTCAGGAATTTTCAGCGAAAAAGACCTCAACCTCTTATCCGTTATAGCTAACCAAGCCGCAATAGCAATCGAAAACATCCAGTTTTATCAGCGGCTTCAGGACGAGAATGAAATGCTGCAGGAAGCCTTACAGCATGAATACAATATGGTTGGAAACAGCATTCAGATCCATCGTATCTTCGAGATGATAAACAAATTATCCCTAACCGACTCCACTACGGTGCTGATTCGCGGCGAAAGCGGAACAGGCAAAGAACTGGTTGCGCGGGCAATACATTATAACAGCGCACGCCGTGACAAACCCTTTATCTGTGTCAACTGCGGCGCACTCAACAAAAACCTTCTGGAAAGCGAGCTGTTCGGACACGAAAAAGGTGCGTTTACCGGCGCTATAGCCCCAAAAAAAGGCCGATTTGAAATCGCAAACGGCGGAACCATTTTTCTTGACGAGATCGGCGAACTTAGCCCTGAAAGCCAGGTCAAATTGCTCCGTGTACTTGAACTGGGTACTTTTGAGCGGGTCGGAGGAATCGAAAGTTTTTCTACTGATGTGCGTGTGCTTGCCGCGACTAACAGGAATCTTGAACAGGCAATCTCGGACAACGCATTTCGGGAAGACCTCTACTACCGCTTAAATGTCATTCAAATCGATATTCCTCCCCTGCGAGAACGTCGTGAAGATATTATGCCGCTGGCACTCTTTTTCCTTGAGAAATATACCACAAAAACAGCACATGAAATACTCCAGTTTTCTCCTGAAGCTGAACATATGCTGAAAAATTATCACTGGCCGGGCAACGTAAGGGAACTGAAAAATTGTATAGAACGTGCGGTTGTACTCGGCAATTCCAATATTGTTTTACCGGAAGACCTGCCGTTCAAGCTGACTACCAACGAAACACAAGGCAATAAAGATATAAAAACCCTGATAGACGTGGAACGCGAACACATTCTTAATACATTAAATCATACCGGATGGAACAAAAAACTGACCGCCGAACTGCTCGGCATACAACGTTCCACCCTTTATGAAAAGCTGAAGATGTACCATATTTCCTTATGAAAATAAAACGACTGGTACATAAAAACGTAGTTTTGTAACAATTAATATCGATCAGGACAATGATAAATTTTGATAATATTAGTTAAGAAAATCACCGAAATATCCGACAAAAATACTGTAAAGTTATAGAGTAACTAATCGTAAGGAGGAAGATACTATGGCAGAAACAAAAGTCGATCAGGAACTGCAGCTCGTAACGTTTAAAATGGGCAAAGAAGAATACGGAGTGAGTATCGAACAGGTTCGTGAAATTAACCGTGTTATAGAAATAGTCCGCGTCCCTAAAGCTCCCCACTTTGTGGAAGGTATTATAAACCTGCGCGGCAGTGTAACAGCGATCATCGACCTTCGTAAACGTTTCGACATTACTCCGAGCGGAGAAAAAGAAGACGAACGTATTATAGTGGTCGAAATACAAGGACGCACATTGGGCGTTATCGTTGATTCAGTCCTTGAAGTAGTCCGATTATCCGGCAACTCCATTGATGACGTTCCTCCGTCAATCGCAGGGCTGGACTCAAAATTCCTGTCAGGCGTTGGAAAAATAGGCGAACGACTCATTATCTTGCTCGATCTGAACACGATTCTGAGCATAAACGAACTGAAACAGCTTGATAAAAGCGTAAAAGCATAATCTTTTGTTGACGTTTCATCACCGGATGAAACGCAATTATAGTTTTTTACAGCGGAACAAACTTAAATATGGTTTGTTCCGCTTTTTTTTATTATACTGACCACAATATTATAATGAATGAAAGGATCCTTCCAAATGCCTGACACCCGTTCTAAAGCGATCGTTATTGGAGCAAGTTCTGGAATCGGTTACGCATTGGTCAAAGAACTCTCCGCAAGAGGATACACCGTAGGAATGGCATCCCGGCGCTTGGAACCGATGAAACATCTCCAGAACGAGCTGAAAACACCATCATATATCCGTCAGATGGATGTCTCCGATACTGAAACAGCATGCATCACCTTGCGCGAACTGATCTGCTCAATGCAGGGCGCTGATATGATTATTATAAATTCAGGAGTACGTATAGATAACCGCGATTTCCTTACAGCTAATGATCTAAACACGATAGCGGTTAATGTGTGCGGTTTTATCGCTATGGCGCATGTAGCGGTTGACCATTTCATCAAAGCAAGGCACGGCTCCCTGGTAGGGATATCATCAATAGCCGGTTTAAAAGGAAGCGCCCTATCTCCGGCATATAACGCATCGAAAGCCTGCATCTCAAACTATATGTCCGGGCTCAGACAAAAATGCAGGGAGTACGGTGATATTTCAGTTACAGACATACGTCCGGGATTTGTGGATACGCCCATGGTTGCCGATATAAAATCCAAATTTTGGGTGGCCAGCCCGGAAAAAGCCGCACGTCAGATTATTGACGCGGCGCTCAAAAAGAAAAAAGTGGCGTATGTAACAAAACGCTGGAAACTGCTTGCCATTGTCGCTCAAACAGTTCCAGAAAATTTTTATTCCAGCGTATATAGAAAATTCAGGCGTTGACTACCAATTAATAATGTTGCTTTTTTATAAATTATCGGGGACATTAACACGTAACTGTTATTTTATTTAACTTAATATCAGATATTTATGAATAATTTAAGCCAAAAACCACAGGTATTGCTTCACGTTTGTTGCGCGCCATGCTCTCCATATGTAGTGGATCTTCTTTCGCAGGATTATACCCCTATCCTTTATTTTTATAACCCTAATATCCATCCACATGAAGAATATGCTTTGCGCGTTGATGAAATAGAACGATTTGCCAGAGGCACTGGCAATGCCTTATATTGCGGTGATGAAGACACCGATCTTTTCTTTGATGCGGTTCGCGGTTATGAAAACGAACCGGAAAAAGGAAAACGCTGTGAAATTTGTTTTAAACTGCGCCTTGACAAAGCATGCACTTTTGCTCAAAGCCAAAATATAAAGTATGTTACGACAACACTTACCGTCAGTCCCCATAAATGCGCTAAAACCATAAACCGCATTGGCGCAGAAACAGCCGCACTGCATAACGTTATATTTCTTGCAGAAAATTTCAAAAAAAATGATGGGTTCCGAAAAACAGTGCAAATGGCTAAGCAATACTCTTTTTACCGCCAAAACTACTGCGGCTGTATTTTCAGCAAAAAAAATTAAATATTTTTTATTTTTTTTATAGCCTAAAAAAACACACTCTGCAGACATATTCAGCCATTTATACTTTTTTGACTATATTTTTGGCAATTAAGCCATATAAACCTGACAATCAAATACACATTTCAAACACACAATTCAGGAACATTTCTAATAAATTTTGTTGACTTAATTTTATTTATATTATATAGTAACTTTTGTAATTAAAGTTAAAACAGCTTAGTTTCAACTAGAACTTTTACCTTGGCTTTAATTTTGGTTATTCAATTTATTTTATTATTGTAATTATTTTACTACTGTCTTCTGATTAACACATTAATATAAGTGTTAAAAGAGAAAGGAGACGGGTGGTAGTTTTATCTTTTAAGCATTACAATAAGAAGCGATTAATCGGATCGACCAGTTTATTTGTTTTTTGATTAAAATGCATTTAGCGATTATTAACTTTTTGTAACTATATACATAATCTAAACAAAAAAACGGAGATTGTAAAATGAAAGCAAATGTAGAAGTTCTTGTAAAACTGCAGAGTTATGAGAATGATTTGAAAAAATGTAATTCAGAATCACAACGAAAACAGATTGAAGACGAAATTATTTTCCTCAAAACACAAACCCCAACTGAAACTCTCACACGTTTTTATAAGCTGTACCATAGACACGGTGACGCAATTGTCCGCGCTAATGGCGGGTTTTGCCAGGGATGTTTTATTAATCTTCCAACAAGTCAGCATTCATTATTAAGTTATAGTGATGATATGTCTGTCTGCCAGAATTGCGGACGTTTTCTGTATATCGATTCCGAAGAAACCGTCGCCATATTCTAATTTCAGAACGATTTTAGATCAATACCAACCCTTTTAACAAATGTATTGTCTAAACAGATACGGGGTTATATTATAATATGACCATATCTGAAAGGGGTTGAATGTGTTATATTTCATGAAGCGTTGCTTGTCCGGTATCCTGTATGCAATAATGATGATATCTATGACGGCGCATGCTGAAACATACAGGATGCCTGATGAAAACGCAGAACAAGGAACCGTTGCTACAATAAACGATTACCTTCGGTCTATCCAATCGTATATTGATTCGAATAACTATCCTGCCGCAATTGAACTATTCAGAAAATGTGAAATGCTTGACCCTGATAACGACGCATTGCATCAGTCATTTGCCTCTGTACTGAACGCTTATGCGGTACAACTGGCTTCGCAAGGCAAGTACGACACCGCTCTATCCGTTATTGAAGAAGCATATACCATTACCCCGGTATCGCCCATCACCGATAATTACCGAGCTATCCTGCGGGGAAAAGCCCAACAATTATATCAGTCTAAAGAGTGGCTTCAGGCAATTAACATACATAAATTTATTATGAGCCGGCCGGACATTTTCGGCACTGTTGATGTGTGGGCATATCTCAATGATATAGCAGACCTTTATGTTCTCTGGGGGATTGAGTATCTATCCATAAATGATATCAGCAGTGCCGAGGAAAAATTTCAGTTTGCATTAATGAAAATACCTCACCACACGAAAGCGCTTTTTTATCTGGGTAACATCGCGTTCAACAAACACCAGTTGCCGAAAGCAAAAATATACTGGGATGAACTGGCGAAAACTGGCGAATCCGATGAATTGTTTCAGCAGTTATACGACCGATTAAATCGTGAATACGCCATTTATGATAGTTTAGACGCAAAAAACAGTGATATTTTCGCAATACACCACGACAATACTATCCCTGAAAAACGGTTACGTGAGATAACCTCCTACCTTAAAAAAGCATATGACACCATCGGCGCAAAGTTTTCTTATTATCCGGAATCAACGGTTGTCATTATTCTCACGGAACCGGATTCTTTTTTTATCAGCACGGATGTCCCCCATTTCGCGGGCGGGCTTTACGACGGTAAAATACATATACCCGTAGACAACAAAAACCTCTTGCCCGGCGGAGCTGAATCTCTTGAACACGTAATTTTTCATGAATATACACATCTTGTTGTACACCGCATATCTGAGCATAATGTTCCTCTATGGCTTAATGAAGGTATAGCCGAATACTTTTCGCGTGAAAAACCGGAATATGCCTACCTGAAAAAAGCACTGCTTAAAAATTCTTATTTTCCGTTTCATGCACTCAACAATGCTATTCGTAATCCGTCAAATATAGAAAAAATCTTACTGGCATATGAAGAATCATGTTTTATTGTCGCTTTTATTATTGATAAATACGGCTTGGACAAACTACATCGAATACTGGCATTATTTGGAGAACAGTTGTCTAATGATGAAGTGTTTAAATCAGTCTTAAGTATGTCGTTTGCAGAATTTGAGGACGCGTGGAAAGACTATGCCGTGAAAACGCTGTTGACAAGCAGTGAACAAAAACTACTCAGGTATCAGTCAAGCTCGCGTAGATAATACGTAAAAAACTTATGCTGATGCGGCAGTCCTTCTTTTTCTTCTGCAAAGAGCTGATGACTGACAAAAGCGGGAACACAAAGGTGTATTGCAGAATAAAACAGCCTTCAAGAAATTAAGGTTCGAATAGAAAAAATGGCACTTGTAGGTTACGCGTCCTTTTTTCAATAAATAGGGGCAATACATTGACTTCCTCCGGCAAAAGGTTTATTTAACCGCCAGGAAGTCTCTTGTTGAGGAATGTTCGTTCTTTATGATCTCTTTTCTTAATATTTATATACCCCATGATTTTTGATTTGTCAAATTTTAGTATGCAAAAATAATAATCATCAGGAGGTTATGAATAATGAAAGCATGTTTTATTAAACGTTACGGCGACCCATCAGTAATAAATACAGGATCACTCCCCGATCCGGTTTGTTCTCCTGACGAAGTAATTATAGAAACAAAGGCAACTGCTTTAAACCATCTCGATATATGGGTACGTATGGGACGCCCCGGTAATGCGCTTACGTTTCCGCATATTCTCGGTTCTGATTTGTCAGGAGTTATCCGTGAAATCGGACTGTCGGTTGGCGAACTGCACAACCTGCGAGTAGGCGATGAAGTTATCATTTATCCCGGTACCTACTGCGGCATATGTTCCGCCTGCCGTAGAGGTGAACATAGTTTATGCACGTATTACGGACTGATGGGGCTCACCCGACAGGGCACATTTTCGCAATATGCGGCTGTTCCAGCGGCAAATGTACTAAAAAAGCCGGAGCACCTTTCTTTTGAGGAATCAGCGGCGTTTCCTTTAACCTATCTTACCGCATGGCGAATGCTGTTCACACAGGGAAAACTATCTCCCGGACAGATAGTTTTAATACACGGAATAGGTGGAGGCGTTGCACTGGCATCTTTACAGCTCGCACTCTCTGCCGGAGCACATGTGATTGTGACTTCATCATCTGATGCAAAGCTGGAAAAAGCATCCATTATCGGCGCTCACGCAACCATCAATTACAAAGAGGATACTATAGCCGACTGGATTGCCGACTACACGGAATCCGCCGGCGTTGACCTCATCATAGACGCGGTCGGCGCGGAAACCATGAAGTCAAACCTGAATATAATAAAAAAAGGCGGCACCATTGTGCTATGCGGCGTAACGACCGGACCGGAAGCGATGCTTGACCTGCGTTCACTATACTGGAAACAGATTGCACTCCACGGATCAACGATGGGGTCCATATCCGAATTACAACAGGTACTGAAGACAATCAACACCAACGCAATGAAACCGGTTATCGATTCGATCCATACCATGGATGACGTAATCACTGCCACCGAACGCATGGAAAAAGGAAAACAATTTGGCAAGATTATTCTTGTTCCATAAAAATTTTTTTTTATTCATATTCGCCGCGTTTCTCATCTTTTTAATAACCCTGTATCTAATCTATTCGGTAAAAATCTGGCGGATACGTCATTCCAATGCGCCAAATCTAAAAGATATCTATCCTGAAGCGAATCCTTTTTTGTTTGAAGCCTCTGAAAACACGGCTGTTTTGCTAATACATGGCTTTTCCAGTACGCCCCGGGAAATGGTATATATTGCCAAGTCGTTACACAAACAGGGCTTTACAGTACGCGGAATGCTCCTGCCCGGCCATGCGCTGAGGCCTGCTGATTTGGAACATTCAGATTCTTCAATGTGGTATACTGCTGTTCTTGAAGAATATAGTGCTCTGCGCAATAGATATAAACGGGTCTATATTGTCGGATTCTCTCTCGGCGGACTGCTTAGCCTGAAATTATCAGCAGAGCATGATGACATTGCGGGACTAACAGCAATAGCGCCTTTTTTTCGTCTCAGCAGTCATCACTTTTATGTGAAACAACCCGGAACACTCGTCAAATTTTCTATTCCTTTTGTCCCTTATGTTTGGAAATCAGAGGCATATGTGAATATTAATGACCCTGTTGAGCGCAACAAACATATCTGCTATGACGCAGTATCTACCAAACCACTGCATTCCATGCTCGATATGGCACAGGCAATCAGCACAACGCTTTCTTCCATCCATCAGCCCGCATTACTAATTCATACCAAAGAAGACAAAGTAGTATGCAGTACAGGAACTGAATTCATTTATAATTCTATCAGCTCAAAAGATAAAGAGATCATGTGGGTTACTCGTTCGAACCATGTCATCCCTGTAGACTATGATAAAGACATAATCTGCGAAAAAATCGTTTCTTTTATCAACAGGCTTGAACGAAATTACTGAGCCCTTTTAAATATCGCTGTACGAAATGATCTGGGATTACCGTAACGGCGACAAATCGAACTGGACAACAACACTTCCTGAACATCATTCGGCCCATCGGAATCGCTGGGATCTATGTTAAGGCGTATTCGGGTACCGTCAACAGGTTTCATCCCGGAAAAAAATTCAAACGGTATTTTCATTTCTGCGCGGTAACCTGTTTCGGTTTTTACGGAACTATATTCGATCATCGAAAGAGTTGAAACATTTTCCAACGCAGGAGCCCAAAGACATATGCTCGGTGCTACATCCTTAAAATTACCCGGTGAAAACCCTAACTGAAAATCGTCTTCACTGATCCAGTTCTGCCATTCGTCACCTTCATAATCCGTATCAAACCAGAGTTCAAGGTGGTCACCATTAACCATATCCTCTCCGGAAAAAGGCTGAACGATACTGTCATCTTTCACATCAAACCCAAGATACAAATCCGTTTCTGTCCAGCCAATATACGCGATAACACTGAAATCATCGAGGCCTTCCCACGACTTCGGCGCTATTTCATACACCACGTACTTACTGTCATCCAGAGCAATAACTCCATCGTTATCAGGAACTTCAGTTAATTTTCCATCAACCGCGATCGGAACAGTAAGAAACGGAATTGTAATCAATGGCTGATCAGGATACGTCTCAGTATCTTTAATAATTTTGCGTTCTTTCTGGAAATTCTTGTACGAGTCATAATAATGAATCGCTATACCGATATAAGATTCATGAACGCCCATAAGCTTCTCAGTATGAGCAAGCCGTGCTTCCATTAATTCTCTTCCCTCATCGTAAAACGTGATAGGCGGAGTTACGCCCCACTTTTCAGAAGGCCCTTGGGTTTCGACGCCTGTCTCGATTTTAGTGCCCATTTCATCCGCGACTTCCAGAAATTTTTTGGCGCGTTTATATTTAAAAACACGATTGTCGGTATAATTCATCAACGTAATGTAATCCGTCGATTCAGCAAGAAGCCTGATTTCATCCTTATTCCAGAAAGTCGGCACATCTATGCCGAACACGATATCAGGGTTGAGCTCACGCATACGTTCACCATACAACTTTATGGACTGGAAGAAACGCTGTTTTAAACGCGAGTCACTATTCCACATCGGAAGGGTGTGCGGTTCAATATCAAAATGGACGCCATCAAGGCGCTGTTCGGGAGACAACGAAGCGTTAAACTCACTTACCGCTTCAATAATACCCAATACTTCCCTGTTCTGATATGCCCACGCCGCATGTCCTGCAAGATACTGTACGGTAACGCCTTGCTTGTGCGCGCGAACTATAAGGTCTATAAAAGCTTCGCGAAGTTTCTCGCTCCGCAAAAAATTCACATTCGCGTTGAAATACAGATTGTTTATTTCAGGATCGGTTCCATGCGGTTTTTTAATGAATTGAAGCAGGGCATCCCTTTCGCCTGGTTTTCGTAAAATATCAATCGTATTCCATATCCAGAGCGAACGAGAGCCTTTTCCTCTGCTGAAAAACAGATCTTTACCATAAGGCATGGATATCTTTTCCTGAGCACAGGAACCAGACACCAGACCCATTAATACCAGTACTGTTGCAATAAATCGTTTCATGCGGCCTCCTCATTATAATTTAAAAAAGTTAGTTTTTTATAAAAAATTCATGATACACGATTTTTGTTATTATTTCATCATTAATGACGTTAAAACCTCCTGGTTATTTATAAAAATTTACACAAAAAGTACGATAATATTAAATGCCAATATAATTAATGCTATCATTATGAAGGGGTTGAGCATATCATGCCAAGATTCAAAGCAGATTTACACATTCACAATGCTTCCGACCCCCGCGAAATAGAATACGGGCCGTTCGGGCTGGTATCGCCGTATACTATAATAGACAAAGCGTTTGAAAAAGGTTACGAGATTTTATCATTTACCAATCATAATAACCTGCACAGCGATAGCAATATCACTAACTACGCCCACTCAAAGGGCATACTGCTCATACCCGGTGTTGAGCTTAATATTGAAAAAAAACATGTTCTGCTGTACAATATCAAAGACTATATGGAAATAGATTCTTTTGAATCTCTGCGAAATTACAGGGACGAGAGCTCACTGATCGTTGCTCCTCACCCGTTTTATCCGACAGGTTCATGTTTGAGGGATGCGCTGATAGAATATATAGACTGTTTTGACGCTGTCGAATACTCGCACTTCTATACACGATTCTGGAATCCAAATAAAAAAGCTGTATGCATATCCGATCATTTCAAAAAAACTATTATCGGTTCTTCTGATACTCACTGTATCGCCCAATTCGGGTCGACCTATTCCCTGATTGATGCGACAGAGCTAAGTATCCCCGCGATCATACACGCGGTTAAAAACGGTAATGCCGAAGTTGTCAGCGAACCTCTGAGTGTCTTGAGAATTGCATGGATAATGTCAGTGCTCGGCATGCGATTTGTTCATTCACTCGTCACAGGACGCAGGTTCATCAGAAATCAAAATGACCACACAAAAAACACATCGAAGTCCCTGCGCTAATTCTTCTCAGTCAGGAAAAGTTCATCAATTATCATAGAATAAAACGATTCTCTCATCCGGAAAGGGAGCCTATCTCTAGTCATTTCAGCATAAGGAAGAATGATAGGTATCGTTTTATAATGCCTCGCCTGCAGATTCTTAAAATTACATTCGGCATATTTGTCTTTGTAGGATGCAATAAACGTACGCCTTCCTTGTTCAAGCTCATTGCGTACAATGCCTTCAACACCGGCATCCCCTGCATAAAATTGAGTAGGATGCGCAACAGGAACGATAGTTTTCTCCTTCTCATGCAGGGTATTAAAAAAAATTGGCGTAATAAATAATACGGGAGGCGGCTCAATAAAAAATATTGTTGATTTATCAGGAAAAACTTCGCTTATTGTATTTATTGTTTGCTGTATTCCACCGCAACCGTGAAGTTTATACTGGGGTATATGGCGGTACGCATACCATCCGGCAAAACAGAAAAATATGCTGAGAAACATAATTTTTATTATTTTCAAGCCGTTATAAGATAGGCCAAATACTGCACCAAATCCAAAGAGTAAAAAAGGTATATAAAACGCTGTAAAACGTCTGATTGCCCAGAAATGATCCGGCTGGATCTGAGGATCCCTCAAAAATATGACAGACCACACAAAAAAAGTCAGGGTCATAAAAATGAGTATCATCCGTTCCTCACCCATGTTTTTTCGTTTTTTCCATGCAATGATCGCCAATCCTGCCAGTCCAGCGGCAATAGCAGCATGCGGAAAATATAAACTAATCCATACAGAACCCACGAATCTGCGTTTTAATAATCCATATAAAAGCAAAATACCGCTTAAAATATTTAAAACAAAGGGACCGTAACCGATTGCCTTTTCCATCGTATTGCCAAGCCCTCGAAAATAGCTCCAGAAAATGCCTGCGCCCAGAAAAACGCCGCACCAGATAAACAGCCCGTTATTCAGGCGATCCAATAACCTCGGTTTAATGTACATCGGGCAGTATGAAATTCCATATACAATCGAAAGGAGAAAGAATAAAACAGCCACAAGTACAAAAATCAATCTTTTATCAAGTTGACGCTTTTCGGAAAGTAACGGGATAAGTACAAGTATCCCCGGCAAAAAAAGAAAAGCGTCTATTCTGGCAAAAAAGGCGGATCCTAAAACAACCGCGGCTCCAATATACCGAAAATATTGGTTCAGCTCATTACACATTAAAACCAGCGCTGACCCGAATACAAAAAACTGCATCAGCAACTCAGAGTTAAAATAACGGGCAAACCACACTTGATTCACGGAAATCAACAGAATACCCAAGCTGAAATATGCTGACTTCTAGTTCGTAAATCTTTTTATGAAAAAGAAAAACATAGTCATGCTCACTAAAGCAAGAAGCGGTGTCAGCCATAATACTCCTGAAAAACCAAAAACCGAGTATCCGACTGCAAGCAAAGCAGTGTATAAATGATAAAACTGAGGTTGAATCAACCCGGACTGAAAGTTTTTAATATAATATCCGGGCAATAACATTGAGTCCTTTTCGTATCGATACGCAAATATTGAGGCATTCGTTTGCGGGTCAATATATTTAGTCGGATCATTACTAAAAGATAACGATCCATTTATTGCGATTGACTTAGCGGTGTTGGCATATACGCCCGGGTCACGCAACCCAATAATCCATTCCATGGGACGAAGATATAACGGCGAGAAACAAACAAGGAACAGTAGAAATGCGATTGACCGCCTTGTGATGGAGAACGACCGAAATAATTTTTTATTCGATTTTCTATGAAAAACATACGCACAAATAAGCACTGTCATATTTCCCGCCCATACGCCGAACAGCGAAAATATATATGCACAGGCAAGTGTAAGCGATAGTAATCCTGTTATAGTGACAGATAAAAGAATACTGACAACAAAATGCTCAATACCATCACCAGCTTCCATATACTCAGAAAAACACGAAAACAAACACCATCCGGACAGAAAAAACACAGAGATTATGTAAAAGAACGATAAGATATAGAAAGGATCCGTATCAGGAGTGACAAAACAGCGAAAAAAAGAAAGAGTGACACACATCCACAGGAATATAATCGGTTTCCGGTGTATAGCTGTCACTCTTTATCCTTTTTATCGTTTACGAAACAATCCGTTTAAACTGATTCTACAGACTTTACTTCCGGGACTGACTTTTTGAGTTCCCGCTCAATACCCATTTTCAATGTCATCTGGGACATGGGGCATCCGCCGCAAGCGCCAGTCAATTTTACTTTAACGACACCGTCACTGGTTACTCCAACCAGTTCAACATCCCCGCCATCCGCCTGAAGCGCAGGGCGAACTCTGTTAAGAGCGGCCTGAACTTTATCTTTTAACATGGAAAAATACCTCTTAGTTGGTGTTAAACGTTTTGTGTAATTTACTGCACAGATAAGATTACGAATAATCGATCCGGTTCAACCTTAACAATTTTTATGAGTCATAAAAATGATTTCACAAAAATCCTCATTATTCGAAAAGAATAATCGATGAAAAAATATAATGCAAACAAAATATTTTTTTACTAAAATATCATTTTTGGTAACCGATCTAAAAAAATTGTTACAAAGGTGATTAAGGTGAGCGAAAACAAATTTCTTATTGCCTTAATTGATGACGATGTAGATCAGACATTTCTCGCAAAAAAAGCATTAACAGACTTCATGTCGTTATATGAAGTTGATGTTTTTTATACCGGAAAGGATTTCTTTGACCGCATTAAAGGAAATCCTAACATCTATGACGCACTCGTTGTTGATTATATGCTCCCGCAGTTGAACGGACTTGAAATATTGCACACGCTTCATGGACTGCAATGTGAAGTTCCGATCATATTCCTGACGGTTTCAGACGACAAAGATACCATCCACGAAGCGCTTAACTACGGAGCATACGATTACCTTCTCAAAATAGAAGGATATCTCTCGACCCTGCCGGTAATTCTGCTAAAATCCATTGATAAATACCAGAGGCAGAAACATCGAGAGGAAGTTCAGAAAAAAGTACAGACTTTAAAGGAATACTTCGAAAATATACTCAACACCATACCGTATGCTGTCATCGGCATCAACCAAATGATGGAGATATCATACGCCAACTCGGAATGCCAGAACTTCTTTTTCGTTGATCCGTCTGAACTGATCGGGCAGAAAATAATGGAACTGTTCGATCCTGAATTTCTTTCTGATATATCACTTATTGATCATATTAAAAAAGTCAGCGAGAATTCCGAACATATCTCGTTTTCAAAAATAAGTTATATCAACCGCAAAAATCAGAAAAAGCACCTTGATATTGATTTGCTAAAAACATCTTCCGACTATGGCGACCACGTTTTACTGCTTATCAACGATATTACGCGTAATGTTGAGCTGGAACAAAAACTTATACAAACAGAAAAACTCGCATCACTGGGTAAATTGCTGACAGGCATAACTCATGAACTCAATAACCGGCTCGGTCCTGTTCTCGCATATACTCAGCTTCTTATGACAAAAACAACCGATCAACGCAGTCTTAACTGGATGAAAAATATCGAAGACTCTGCTCAAAGCATGAAGTCCATCATAGAATCCTTGCTTTACTTTTCACCGGGAACAACGCGACAGCATAAAGAATCGATCTGCATCAATGATTTAATAAATAACACATTAACGTTGCTGAATTATAAATTTCAGAGCAAAAATATAAAAATAACCAAAAAATTAAGTACCGCGATTACCCCTCTGTTTATTGATCAAAAACAAATCTCAAAAGTGCTTTTGAATATTCTCAACAATAGTTATGAAGCAATGGAATTAACTGGAGGCGAACTATACATTTCATCTAAAGCCAGCGACAATATGTGTATCGTTTCCATTGTGGATACAGGAAACGGTATACCGGAAGATATTCAAAGCGAGATTTTCGACCCGTTTTTTACTACTAAATCTAACAAGGATAACGTAGGGCTTGGATTAAGCATAGCGTATACCCTCCTTGAAAGCCATAATGGTTCCATTAAGATCAACACCAAAGCGAATAAAGGCACTGAAGTGACCATCTCGATACCATTTTCCGATTCTGCCTCTGCGGCCAAACGTGAAAATAACCTTTTGCCAGCGTCAGAACAATCTGCTTCACAAGTACTTATTATTGAAGATGACGAAACTCTGCGTGACGTCATGAAAGATATTCTGGAAGAAACCTACTCGGTTGATATTGCTGAAAACGGGCTTCAGGCAAAAACGAGGATCTCACAAAAAAATTACAATGCAATACTCGCTGATATACGCATGCCGGGCATGGACGGGCCCAGCCTGTTTTACTGGATACGGGATAACTTTCCCGGGCTGGAGAAAAAAATGGTATTCACCACTGGCGATACCTACGATCCTGAAACCAATAAGTTTCTTGATTCAATCGACAACGATTATCTCGCAAAGCCATTTAACATTAATGACCTGCGCAATATTATCAAACAAGTAATCGCCTGAGATCCCTTTACCCTTATAATAATATTGGCAGGAAGAATACCCTCTGTCCGAAACACTCCTGCGTATTTCAGAGTTGTTTATTTCCCATCGTTATCAAGATTTTCTTCTTTCTCCACATGACGCCCATACATATATGCACCAGTGCCTGCGCCGATCAGCAGCAATGCGCATCCTGAGAGCATCAATGTCTGCGCAATGAAAAAAATTATCAGAGCGCTTCTTAACCATTTAGGAATAGTCATCACTCTTTCTCCATCTCTTTTATTTAAAAACTAAAGTATCCCTTTGCGCCACTCTATAACACATCCGTTTTTCTGAATATAAGAGCATAAACCCGTATATAATGACGATGATAATTCATCCGGTCTTTTACCGACAATTATTAATTTTGATTTTGCCCGCGTTAATGCAACATTGATCCTTCTTCGATCCATGCTGTGTGCGGACGTATCAGAGCCAAGAGAAAGAATAACCACGTCTTTATCTGACCCCTGAAAACGGTCAATGGTATCTATATCAAGCTCATCAATACTCAAAGATCGGCTAAGAGCCTGCACTTCTTCCCTGAAAGGTGAGAGCACACCTATTTGTGACGGATTAATGCCAACTTTCAGAAAACCATGGACTACTATTTCAGAAATACACTCAACAATATCGCAACTATCTTTTAAACAATCAGTTAATTCTATCATTACAATATTCTTGTCATGTTTGATAACCTCAGAAACCCACTTTTTACCACACCGTGATATATCAATATTAGAGAGCATTCGATGTGCCACAGCATCGGAACCAGCCTGCAATTTCCCTTCATAAAACTCATCTGAAGCAAACCGCATAATCGTCTCGTTCATCCGGTATTGCCGTTGAAGCATGATAACCGATTCAGGACGCCGTTTTTCAAGAAAACTTTTCAACCGTTCAAAAAGGCTTACTTCCAAGCCGTTCTTCCGGGCATAATCGCTGACGATTACCGGCGGCAACTGATTGTCGTCACCAACCAAAATAACCGACCTGGTATGATTCACAATACCTAATGCAAAAGGTTCAGGCATCTGCCCTGCCTCATCAATTACCGCAATGTCGAAAAACTCACAGAAGAATTGATCCCGAACTCCTGCAGAAGTGACTGCAACAAGATTCTTATGCAACAAATCCATAGCTATGCGCTCATCGCTCATTTCTTCATCAATCAAACACCCGCGCACATCAGGGTGAACCAGAGATTCTTTTCCAAGTCGAGCGGACACATTCCTAATATTTTCCTTATCCGCATATAAATCAAGGAGTTTAAGTATAATGCCATCAACAGCGCGGTTAGTATAAGCGGATACCAGTACCCTCTTACCGCTATCAATGGCATTTTTAACGATATGAGCGATAACAAGGGTTTTTCCAGTACCCGGAGGGCCATGTATTATCAGGCAGTCACTACATCTCTTTGCGCATTCAACGGCATATTGCTGATAGCAATCCAGCGAGCTTCCATCATGATGGGGTAAAGCGGGTACCAATTCAGGTAGCGAATGTTCTAGAACTATGTTCTTTAATGGCATCTGAGAAACCATAAACGAAAATAAATGGTCTTTCATACGAATAAATGATAACGGGTTTGCAGACAATACACAATGAGTATAGTCTCTCCATTCACGTATTATGTTTATTGCCAGAATAAAACAGGATAGCCCCACTTCATTCACCTGAACCGTTAAAGGATCAGCAACCAATGATACAAGCTGAATAAAATCTCCGGCATGTAATCGTAATCCATACGGGTCACGGTTGTATTTGACTATAAAACCGCTTTCAGCCGGACGCACACTGTCAAATTGAATTTTAACCCGTGTATCGGCCGATACCTGTTCAATAACATAATCCTGTTCAGCCTGAACAAGATCGTAATAAAATGAATAATACGATTCCTCATCATGCCATTTATTTACCTGCAACGGCTGGCTTTCAATTCGATATTCACACGACGCGAAACCACAAAACCAGCATGCATCGGATTTACAGGGGGAAAAATCTTTTCTCAGGATTCGGTCCGCAATATCCATCACCGATGCATAAAAAGCCCTTATATCGTTCACTGAAATTTCAAACGTTTCAATTCGCTTCTGATGCAAAAAGACTAATTCAGCGACGACATTTTTTGCTCCGAATAAACGATGGCACGCCAGAGCATATAACGTCATTTGGAATCGGTAATCATCAACAGTACCTCGCATCCCTGTTTTAAAATCAACAATGCGGCATTGCCCATCAGAGTGATACAACCTATCGACAACCCCATTTATGACAACATTTTTGTCGTGCATTTTCTCAATCAATGTAAATTTATATTCTGATTCAAATGGTTGCGCATTTTTTGAAGCCAGATTTGTTTGTGTATAATAATCTAATGCATCAGTCACAAGAACCTTTGGTAAAACTGATTCAGGCATTCCGCTTTCATCGATTTTTCGAAGAGCTATTTCCTCAATAGATAGTATTCCTTCTAACGCATGATATTCTTCAATCGTTTCGTGCACAATCGTTCCCAGCACGGCATGCTGAATACTATCTTCCTTCTTATCACGACATTCAGCAACACCAACAATGTTTTTAAGATAGTAACGATATGGGCATTCCACAAAAGTATGCAGTGTTGAACAATTCAGAACTAACGTCCGATCATTATATTGTGGATAAGTGACGGGAGTTTCAATCTGTTTTTTTATGATTTCAACTCCTGAATGTATATTGGGCATGCAGGTATCCGATTCCGGCTGGTACTCAACTAGCGGTATGCTGTCATGCTCCATAAACCCATTCGAAGATAATGCCAAAGCGGCCCTTATAGTATCCAGCCCGCGCCCTGAAATGTATACCTGATCTTGTGCCCGTGTTATTCCCACATAATAAAGGCGCCAAAGCTCTTCCATACGCTCGCCAACGATGTTTCGTTTAACTGCATCGTATTCCTCGGTATTCTTAAACCTGAACGAGCGGGACTGTTCATCCCAAAGAAAAGGTTCTCTCACCTGTTGTTTGAATTCGGCTTCCACACTGGACTTGCCATCATAAAAATTTTTCAGATCAACAAGAAAAACAACAGGGAATTCCAAACCCTTTGCTTTATGTAAGGTCATCAGCCGTATGCACCCTTGAGATTGTATCCGTTCCAACTCTTCATCGTCTTCAGACGAAAAAGCGGCATTTTTAAAATAAGCGACAAACCGTGATATCCCTTCCCCTTGATGATATTTCTGGAACGATTCAATAATCGCAAGAAATCGCGCGGCGCTATCCTTGTATGTCGCCGAAGAAATCGGTTCAGTTAAATGAAGTTCTGCGAAATATGTTTCCTGAATAATGCTGAAAAACAATTTTTTTAAGTCAGTAATACGAACCATCCTCGTAATAAATGAGTGCAATCGTTTGCAAAAATCAGACGATGATTCGGTATTCAGCATTTCCAGAAGACAGGAATGAGCCTTTTTCGCCTGTCGGACCATCTCATACATATCTGCGTCACCTATGTTGTAGGGCGGTTGCATCAGAATACGGATTAATGCTTCATTATCAAACGAATCGGCGATAACCCTGAAATAAGAAAAAAGATCCTGAACTTCAGAACGCTGAAAAAATGAACCGCTGCCGCTGGTATAATACGGAAGTCCGTAAGCAGATAGTTCGGTTTCATAACGTACGGATTGATTTTTTATTTTCCTGAAAAGAATGACAATGTCATCCGGCTTACAGCCTTCACGCATAATCAATGAGGCACAATGAGATGCCACAAACGATGGTTCAACCGAATAATCCCCGCACAGATGAATGACCGGTGCAATTGCCTTATACTGTTTTTGTTCAGGAATAAGTTTCCGATATCCTCTGTAATGCGGGTTACTCTGCAGTAAGTAATGAGCACAGTCAAGAATCTCACCGTATGAACGGTAATTCCTGATTAGCTCCACCTTCTTCACACCGGGTGTCTGCAGAAACCAGTTCATATTGGAAGGATCAGCCCCACGCCACTGGTATATTGACTGCCGGGGATCACCAACCACAGTGGTATTGGTTATGCCTTCCGCGGCAATGCATTTCAACAATGTAAACTGAGCGCTGTTTGTATCCTGAAACTCATCAACCATCACAAAAACAAACTTATCACGATACTTCTTCCTGACCGCTTCATTCGACGACAACAGCTTAACGGCATCCATAATGAGTTTCGGATAATCCCTCGCACCAAGTTCTTCCAGTTTCTCCTCAAATCGGACGTAAAGCATATAAAGAATGCGTTTTAACAGGATTGACCGACTGTTCGTATCGCCATTATCTATCCATGATTTCAATTCAGCCGGCTCGATCAGTTGATCTCGTAACTTGTCTATAAATGTGCTGGAAAAATTCATAAAGGTTTCGAAACCAGAAATATGATTAATAATATACAATTCATTAACCAAAGAAGAAAATGCACCCTGTAACTGCATCAGTTCAGTATAAACATCCTCAAACAGCAACTGTTTTTCTACCGTATCAATCGCCTCCAAGCTATCTTGCCCGCCTGCAAGGCCTTCTTCAGTCAATATGCGTGCGCAGAAAGAATGAAAGGTATGCACCCAGAGTTGCTCACGATCAGCCAGACTGAGGTCGCACATGGAGAGAATACGGTCTTTCATCTCAGCCGCCGCTTTACGTGTAAATGTAAGCAGAAGAATAGAATCCGGTTTAAGTTTATGCGTTGTGTAAAGATGCACAAACCGCTCAATAAGCGTACGGGTTTTACCTGTGCCTGCTCCCGCAGTGATAAGCAGCGGCTGATTGGCAGGCGCAGTAACAATGAGTTTCTGTTCAGGGTTAAGTGCCGGCATTACACCCCCTCCTCAGACTGCATATAGAGTCATAGTCACAATCACGACAGTTCTGAGCTGGCGGAGGCATAACGAAAAATCCGCTCTGCATAGTGTGAATTTCAGAAAGTATAAACTGCTTTATACTTTCCAGTTCATCCCTGCTCAGGCTTTTTCGGTTACTATCAGACACAATTTGCAACAGCACTTTATGAAAAATATGATCTCCTTCTTTTGACTTTGCCTGCAAATAAAATATACCCAGTTCTGAAGGAGCATTCTGCATCAATTCCCGCACAGCGAAAAAATAGACAGGCAACTGCACTCTGGTTTCTTTGCCCGTCGGCATTACCATGTTCTTCAGTTTGATTTCTGTATGCTCATCCGTTAGAGAGGTTTTATAATCAATAATGCGTACGCCGCCAGATGCATGTGTATCTATCCGGTCGATTTTTGCGGTAAAAGGTATATCATCTAGCCTGAAATTCACGATCTTTTCAACAGCAACAATATTCAGCGGCAGTTCTTCTGTCATCGCATCAAGATACCGCTCAATACAATGAACCGCCTGCGACATTATAATCATTCTGGTAAAATCGTTTATCCCGCTATGAGCAGGCAGGATACGCTTTATTATCCCCTGACAGAACAAAAGCAGATCTTCCCGCTGATCTTCGGGCAAAACAGCAATGTGCGGATACGTGCCATGCAGGATTTCCAGAACAGAATGCATCAGTTTCCCAAATAATGCCCGCGCAGTTTCTTCAAATGTATCGATACCGAGCAGATGGCGGTAATAAAAGAGGCATGGGCATCGTAAATAATCATCAAAACGAGTAGCAGAGAAAACATAATCGACAGGCACCGAAACACGCTGAAAAAAAGCCAGCTTCTTAATGCTAAAATTATCAAAAGGGATTGGTATTTCTTTGACAATGTGATCTTTCTCCGGCTCGTTCATTTTAAGCAAGGACTTCCGAATGTATAGCACACGTGATTTTTCATCAGTAAGATACTCCGGCCTATCGTACACACAGAAAACTGAACCATTTTCACAAACTCTCGCAAAGGGCTTCCGGCTCAGGCACTGAAAAAAAGGCGCCATTTCGCCTCCCTCACGATTGTAAAGCAGGAAAAGCTGATCTGTACAACGTGCTATTATATTGGTGTAGATACTATTGGATGAAACGACAAACTGATCGGCACGAATAGAGGCATTACGGAGTATCAAAGGTATACACACACTTTCATTTTCAGGAAACGCGGCATTGTTCACATTGCAGACAAAAACAGCACGGAAACAAAACGATTCACCCGAATTCGCTGATAGAATCCTCACTGCAGGGGGATCAGACACTGATATTCCCTGCACGGAGTGTTGTATAATCCATTGTTTAAAGGTCTCATATTCATCTAGCAACGGCTCAATTCCATCCAGCGCCGTTTTGAATCCGCTAAAAAATTGAGAGCTCGACAGCAAAATCTGAGCGGCATTGGCTTCTATTAAATTACTCATTATCTCCGCACGAAAAAGGTCACAGCAACTGAACAATCGCTCAATAAATACATGGAACGCCACATTCCCATGATTATTTTGCATAGTTCGCATCAAAAGCAGTACATCCATAACCCGCTTGCGAACAACGCGATCAGATATATGATCCGCATATCGTACATATCCATAAAAAAGACTCAGGTGTGCCCGTCCTGCCATCATTTCCATACGTCCGATTTCGTCGTGTTTTACGCCAAACACAGTTGATCGTACAAACTGGCGCGCCCTGTTGTCATTATCCGGATCAAAAATGAGAGCCGTCACACATTCAACAAGCTGATACACCGCAGTGAGGTGCAATGCAGTGCCCGATTGAACCTGACAGGGTATTCCGGCTCGAGTCAATACCGTATAATACAAGTGCGCATCCTTGGATAAGTTTGGCAGAAAGACAGCTATCTCCGGGGGGGAATATCCGTCACGCAGTAACGATTGTATCCTGCTGGCAATAAATACAGGTTCATCGTATCTGCGTTCAAGAAAAACGGCATGTACCGATTGGTCCTCGTCGGGAACCAGAGATAAACCGGGTTCGTCATCTTCCAGCCCCGCCTTGTTCATAAGACATCGAAGGCTTTCCTGCAGAGCAAATTTGCGACGTGTTTCCGGTAGTTGCACTACTTGTTTTTCCGGAATTTGCATATCACTTATCAGCTTGGCATGCCTGACAACAACACTCCCTCTGTACGCCAGCATCCTATTCGCCGGATTGCCAGCCAGAATGCAGGCAGTTCCCTCTTTATATTTTGATAACGCTTGGATGAAAGCGTATTCCTGCGGTGTCAGGTTCTCATAATCGTCCACAAATATAAAACGTATAGGTGGAAAAAGCAGTTTCTCTTTTGACATCAACAAGTTAGTGGCAATATCCAAAGCACGTTCACGATACAGAAATCCACGCTCTGTACATAATTGCCGATACCGGTCGAAAACTTCCCTGAACCAGTCCATCTCACTGCCCTGCTTAAACTTTGGAGGTATGTTACCTGTATTTTCAAGAAAAGTTATGCCGTCAACCACTGCTTCAACCAACCGTGATTGGGAGTGTGCGGAACCAATCGAATCCGGCAGAGCGCACTGTGTAAGTATATGCTTCACCAGATATTTTTTAGAAGACTGAAACAGATCGACACGCAGTGGGTGTGTTATCTCGTTATGATATATACCGTTTTTCAGGACAATCCGGCGGGCGAAATCACCGCATCTGCTGATATGTAACGGCCCATATCCGTACTGAAATGGTGTCAGGGCAGACAGTCTCTGTCTAACGGCAGATGTTTGCCCTGCGGTACAGGGCAAAAAAAGAATATTCTCCGGTTGCGTTTTTTCTGAGGCAACAAGACGCGCTATGGATCCAAGAAGGACACCTGTCTTACCGCTTAACTGTGAACCTGAAATAAGCCATGATGACGCAGACTCTACTATTGATTCAATAAGATTCGATGTCATGAACGAGACCCATCCGGCGGCATGAACAATGGTTTAATAGGGAAACTCCAATTTCGCGCCAACGGGATATTTGGAAAACTTCAATACATCTGTCTGAACGGCATTCTTCTTAGCACAGCCGGCACTTACTATCATTACTACACTTGCTATTAACAAAGCGGATACAAACGCGCGCATAACATATTTATCTCCCGTTTACTGAAATTATAAACGCATGAAATAAAATAGCAAGCGTATTGTATAGAAAAAGCAAGGAAAGTCAGCTGGGTATTAATGCGTATATGCCCTATCCAGCGACCGATACTGTATCGCTTCAAGGATATGCGGCGTTTTGATTAATTCCGTACCTTCCAGATCTGCGATCGTTCGGGCAACCTTTAATATCCGATGATACGCCCGTGCACTTAGCCCAAGTTTCTCCATGGCAGTATTAAGAATCGACTGGCTTTCTGATGACAATTCGCAATACTTTTTTATAGCCGCAGAGCTCATTTGCGCATTACAGAATATCTTATGTTTAACAAACCTCTGTTCCTGAACAGCCCTCGCCCTGACCACCCGCTCACGAATAGAAGCGGAACTTTCTCCGCCCTTCTTATTCGATAAATCCCGGTACTCCACAGGAGCCACTTCCAGATGGATATCTATCCTGTCAAGCAACGGCCCGGAGATTTTCGACATATATTTCTGTATCTGCATTGTCGAGCAACTACATTGCCGGCGCGGGTCATTCGCATGCCCGCATGGACAGGGATTGGTCGCCGCGATTAACATAAAACGAGAAGGAAATTTGACCGAGCCGGATGCTCGCGATATAGTTACTTCACCATCCTCCAACGGCTGGCGCATTACCTCAAGCACATGCCTGTTGAATTCTGCAAGCTCATCTAGAAACAAAACGCCATTATGCGCAAGTGACACCTCGCCCGGACGAGGATACGTCCCGCCGCCGATCAGTCCTGAATCGGATATGGTATGATGCGGCGCGCGAAACGCACGAGTGGTAATCAACGAATGCTTTCCGGACGTCATCCCCATGATACTGTGTATCTTGGTAGTCTGCAAGGCTTCCTCAAGAGTCATTTCCGGCAAAATCGTGGGAATTCGGCGGGCAAGCATGGTTTTCCCCGAACCGGGAGGGCCTACCATAATTATGTATGGAGACACAGACAATGATACAGTTATCTATGATTCTAACTATGAATCTGATAACGATAGCATTACTTCTCCTCTTGCAACAATGATTGTTACTGAATCTTTAATGCAGGCAAGAGATATCCTATCCAATGAAGGATTGGTTCAAACCCTTGATACCAAACTGGAAAAATCCTTAAATTGGATCCAGACCCAAGAATTTAACAATACCGAATATATAGCACGTCAGATCGTAGTGTTATCTCATGCAGGCATGAATTGTGACCTGCTTCTGGAAAAACTAATGACCTTCAAAAATGATGATGGCGGCTGGGGAGAAAATAACGGTTATAAAACCAATCCTACAGATACAATTTGGGCTGTCCGCGCACTTCTTTCAGCAGGCTACATGAACGATGAAGTCATCCAAAAAGCATTAAGCGTACTCATATCACACACATCAAAAGATCCTGAATCAAGCCAAGATACATATAGATGGTCAACCTTTCATCCGGCACTCAATGGGTCTGTCTGGGAAAACCGGGAAGACAGTTCTATTATTACAGCCTATGTCTATGAAACATTGAAAGAACATAACGATTATCTGGAATCTCTTTTCCCTATAACATACGATTCAAATTTTTTAGATTTTGGGAGTACCCCATTACCTACAGTATCAGAAATAGAAGAACTTACTAATGATGGGAAAACCTTTCTTGAGACACAATTAGCAACTATGCTTGATAATGATAGTCCTATTCAGGAAAAAGCCATCGTTACATCTGCGTTACGCAGATACAACTCCACAAATGCAACAGTAAACGGCGCAATTTCAGAAAATGAAAATGATTCCATCTCTGCTCTTGAATCTTTAATAGATAACGAAGGGTCATGCTTAAGCGATCCTTATCTTACCGGTCTGATATTGAAAAGCATTTATGAAAATTCTGCTCCGATACCTGTGATTTCCAATATTTCGATCTCTCAACAATGTATTGATGTTGATATCAGTACGAACTGGAATGACATCTGTTTTTATGTAAAAAAACGAGATGAACTGAAATTTGTGTCATTTGATAGCAAAACCAACACTACAGGATCATTAACAGAGATCGTATCAGAGACTATACCGTTTACTCTATCCGACGAAGACAAATATGCTGTATTAGTTGATAACCGAGTATGGCAAGAAGCAGAGTACAGTTCTTCAGGAATTAAAGATATTGCTATTTACAACAAAGA
Source organism: Candidatus Auribacter fodinae (assembly GCA_003599815.1). Taxonomy (GTDB): domain Bacteria; phylum Auribacterota; class Auribacteria; order Auribacterales; family Auribacteraceae; genus Auribacter; species Auribacter fodinae. The sequence continues at coordinate 12,428 of QZJZ01000030.1, read as the reverse complement.
TCTCCGCTTACTCGACTGTGACGGAGAAATAATTCAAAACAACGCAATCTTATCATCAACTGAAGCGCAGACAATCTATATCCAACAGAAAATACACAACTTATCCAAAACTATCGTGGGCAACATAACTATGTCCGTTAACAGCAGTCAAGGATCAACGCTCAAATTGTTGCCTTATGCACGATACTCGTATTCACAAATTTTTACAGTTCCAGCCAATACAAAAGGTTCTGTGAATATTACAGTTAGCGCAGACGTCTCCGGAGACCCTGATAATGACAACAACTCCGCAGCCACGATATTGTATATCATTAACACTGAATTCGAAAACGAATCAACAAATATCACTTTAGGGGCACCAACCAACCTTACTTATAACGTTTTAAACGATAATACGATCCAGCTTTCCTGGCAAGCACCGCTTGATCAAAACGTATTCGGATATCAACTGGCAACCTATGATAATGATACTCAGGCAACAGAATTCTTTGCCACAACATTACAAACTTCAGCAAAATATACATTAACAACAGTACCTGAAACAATTCGCGTTTATTCCTTAGATAATGATAGTAAAAGAAGTTTGGACTGCGCTTCACTATACATTACCGCCACCAAACTTGAAAACAACGATTCGACTGATCCTTATGTAATGATTTCCTCCCCTGTTACCGGACATCTTATAAGTACAATTAAAGATAATGATAGCGGTTCCAGCTACAAAACACTTTCTGTTTTCGGTACTGTCTCTGATGACTTATTTGGATCTTATCAGCTTAAACTCATTGATAGTCAGAGTAATGAGTTCCCTGCTACAATTCCCAATTCTACCATTCCTGTAATAAATGGATTCCTTGGTTCTTTTGATCTGGACAATGAATCAATAACTTCAGGTACATATACGTTACAAGTAACTGCAACAGATCTTGCAAATAACTCAAAGACTGGGTCCATTTCCATTAAGATTTATAAATGGGACAAAAACAGCATTTTCGAAGGGAACTATTGTGCAGCGCCATCATGGAATCCTGATTCTGTAACTGAGCCGGAACTGGTATTTTGCTCTACCAAACTCTCCTCTACCAGCAATGACGATGATTATACCGAAAATCTCTGGAAATGGGATGATGGTGGTTTAACTCAGTTTACAGATACCTTTGTAAACGATATGGAACCTGCTTGGTTTGATAATGACAGCATTGTTTTTGCATCTTATAGATACGGCGCAAGAAATCTGGTTATTCAATCCAGCCAGAGTGAAAACATCATAAATGTGCTTTATGACCTGAATTTCAACCATTATTTTGAGGATGCAGAATTTACGCTTCTTGATGCTGAAGGGAACCAGGAATATTACCAGAAATCATTCTATAATCCTGATTGTAAAAAGATTGGAAACACTAAATATATCATCGCGTCAGATGAACTCGGCGAGCTGGTGATGTTGGTAACGCAGGATTATTCAACCACAGGTATTGAATATTACAGTTTAACGCTGGACTTAACTGATAATGATGGTAAAAATTTCATTCTTGCAGATAACCCTTCTATTTATATTGACGATGATAATAAAGCAAAAATACTGTTTGAAGGTTACACTTTAGAGTTACCTAAGAATTATCAGGAAGAAAATTACTACATCAATTCTGATATCTATTCTCTTGAATTTAATCCACCTCCATTCAATGTGTCTGAGACACAATTAGGAAACAGCCAGATTCCAAGTACGTCGCCCAATAATTTTATGGCAGATAATTTATTTGCATTCGGACCATATACCGCACAGTATGATGGTATAGCAAACCAAGTAAAATTGTATATAGCTAGAGTTGACGCCTCAAGCATTGTAGAAATTGCACTATATTTGGATAATGATGGTGATTATCCGGGAGAGAAACTGGAGCAAACGTACGCAAGAACCTTTGCAACAACCTCGACGGCAAGTACAGAAACATTTCAATTCGAAAACGACATAGAAATCCATAAAGATCAAACATACTGGTTGGTAGTACATTGCAATTCAAATGGTATACAAACAAAATGGGGAAGTGGTGACACAAGATATTGGATTTCTGGTTTTTCTTCCCTTCCCGATGAATTTCCTTATACAAACAACACATCGCCGCACCGTGTCACCATTTATATTGATTATCAAACCTCACTATTTGTCTCTTTACACCAAGTGACAGACACTCAAAACGAAAGTGAAAAATCACCTATTCACCTTAGTAGCTCTATCAAATCTATTTTTGGGGTTGATATCGCATATACCAGCGATAAAGATCTCAATGACGATGGTAAATACGACTCGAATATATATTTTGCTAATAGTGAAATTCTTCCTTTGTCAGGATCACCAATAACTAATGCGACAACTGAATCAGATGGCGTCCTGGATGGCTTGGACTTCAAGAATAGCCGCTTATCATATGAAGAGACGTTTATAAATGATAACGATACGCCAGAGCATCGGATCTGGTATTTTGAGATGCAATAATCAAATTATACATTAACCACATAAAGGAATCCATTATGTCCAAACTGAATACCAAGGTGATGCTTTTTATCCTACCTGTATTGTTTATATGCTTGCAATGTTCAGTGTCACAGGCCATTACACCAGCATATATGAAAGAAGATCAGTCCTATGCTACCAATGACCTTCTTGAAACAGATGACACAATAATTACCGAAGAGATCAAGCAAAAAGTCGCAGAGTTAAATCATGATCCGGTAAAAATTTACGAATGGGTTAAAAATAATATTGATTATGTACCGTATTATGGTTCCAAACTCGGCGCAATCGGTACGCTATATGAAAAACGCGCAAACTCATGGGATCAATCGTCCTTACTCATAGCCATGTATCGGGCAATCGGTATTCCATGTCGCTATGTAACAGGATATATTGAATTGGAAGATGATGATCTTTTAAACTGGATTGGTGTTGAGTCTGAGGTTACTGCAAATGAAATTCTGAGTTTTATGGATCTCACAGGTAATATAGAAGACTATACTACGTTTGAGATGGAAAATGATACCAATGCAGTACAAATATCGAATAACCAGATAACATTTACAGATTTTCTTTATACAAATACCACTTGTTATATTTATAAAGATTTAGGGGAAGGTGGGATTGGTGATTTTCGACATAGTTTTTCATTTAAAATTAATTGTGAACAGGATGTAAATCCTTTGATCAGTATCTGGATGCTTTCGAACACATTAGGCGATTTTCAAGATTGTGATCAAGAAGACGATGGTATCGTTTTATACTGTTATAGAAGTACACCTCAAAACCTTTGGCTTATTTTAGAAAATTTAGAAACTGGTGAATACGATAGTGTGGGGATCAATAATAACCAAGAATATCAGATCGCAGTTTATACATCTGGGAACGATGTTATTCTTTACCTTAATGGCGAGGACTCTGTTTCAATTGAGTGTGATGCAGGGCAAAAGAGATATCTATATAGTTTTGCAGGCTATGATGTTGGTTTCGAAACAGTCTCTGTATCTGGTTACGTGAAAGATTTTATTACTGATAGCACTACTTTGGGTTCCACTCAGAGATCTATGAAACATGTCTGGGTTGAAGCATATATGCCATATAGCGCAACAAGAGGACATTCGATTGTTGATGCTGATACGGAAGCCTATTCGGATAAAGTGCATTATTCACAAAATGGTGAATCTAGCTGGATACCTTTAGATCCTGCTTACAAGAAATATGAAAATGTCTTTCCTGTAAAATTACCGGAACATATGTCGGTCAATGCATTGGACTTTTTTAATCAATACATCCATGCTCCTGTGGAAAAAATGCCTGATGACCTTTATTTCGAGAATCTTAAAGCATTTCTTTCTGAAAAATACCCGCAATATACTATCGATGACCTTACTTTTAGAAGGGATCTCATTGCTCAGCACCTTAATGTCTTACCGACAGAATTGTCTCCAGATATATTAATTCGTTCCATTAGTAATGAACGACCTTCTATCCCTTTAGCGGAACAATGGCAAATTCGTATTAATGTTTGTGATAAAGATAATGATTCTATAAAACTACTAAAAAACAATAGCGGCACTTCTGTTGATTTTATACGCCCTTTGTGCACATTATATAATAAACGCATTGCACTTAAATACGATGTAAAAGAGACAACGGGAAACAGCGGCAATAACTATTTTGAAAAGATAACTTATGAATATAATAATGATCAAAATGTTGCTTGTTTAATACCGCTCTTGAGTATCGAGGGAGAAGTTTTTAATAGTCCAACATATACAAATCCACAAAAACTTTTCGACAATGGTTCAGAAAGAGAAACACTTAATATTATTGTCGAGTATAGAGTTCCACAAAATTTCGAAACTTCTTATTTTCCAGAAGAAACGTCTATTTTCGAAGCCACTGGTGCGTTTGTGGCCATTTTTGTTGATTATAATAAAGCCCCCACATCACTGCTCGCATCCAGATTTAAGAAACTAAAAAATTTGGAAGAGAAAATTGATGCTGGTACGGCTAATGAATGTTCAGAAGCGCCTGTGACAGAAATTTTGTATAATATCGGTGTCCAGTATTACTGCGACTATGATTTTTCTATGGAACGATTAGCAAATGTAATGAACATTTTGCCTTTTACTTATTTCTCTAACGCTATGATGGTTCAGCAACTTATTCAAGTTGATAATATTTGGACAAGTGGTACATATAAATTAGATGTGTATAATAAAAAATTATCTTGGTCGCGCTTAAATAATCAACAGAGTGAAGCAAATTTCGGGTTAATTAGAGGGATGACAGGCTCTGCACATGAACATAAAGTTTTCAAGGATATGTTCTCTATTCATGCTCTATCTACAATGAAAACATTAAGATTGGCACAAGAGGCCTCTGACAATCAATTATATTATATTAATGGAGCAAATTATACAAATTATGTTGATAGCCAAGGTGGCTTATTAGGCATTTTTGACAACGATAACGTTGTTGATTACACTTTCATTTACAATCATTTCCAAGAAGCAGGAACAGAAAATGACATTTTTTTAATACCTAAACGACTTACTAACGAAAGTGAAGCAGGCGTCTCTATTGGTACAGGTTATATAATCATAACAACCACAGGAACTGGGTATGTTATTTTAAATGGTAGCGGTGAACAAATTAATGGTGGAAGACCATCGATAAATTTAAACACAACATATATTTATCAAGATTCATTTAATGGTTTTCAAGGATCTTCCTCTTCTTCTTCGAGTTCATCAAACTATGATGTTCACCGATCATCCAACGGACATATTCAACAAAAAATCAGCTATAAATCAGAATCAACCCTTGTATCTAAAGGACATCTAGAAACGTCTAGTGCAGAACAAACAGGAATATCTAATAACGTAACCAGTACAGTTAAGTCGGATACACCGGGCTCATGGGAATCCATTGGTAATATACTAGAAAGCTATACCTCTTCTCCTGGAAATTATACAAAAAAGGAACAAACTAACACTGTAGTCTTCCAGCAAACAGAGACTAAACAGACCAGTACGCAATATGCTGGACATGAATTTAAACCTGCCGAAACGCCAACAAATAATAACAAAATAAATCAGGCAAGTGATCCTGTAGATGTCCGTACCGGTGAATTGCTTGCTGAAGCTACTGATGTTGAAATTCCGGGAACCATGCCAATTGTTATTAAACGAAATTATTCTTCTCAACAGGAATCATTCGATTTTATCGGATACGGATGGACGCTGAACCTGAATTACTATCTCTGGGCAAACATTGTTGCTTTGGATTTAGCTAATGATCCTGATAATGAGTCTCTTAAGCCAGAATCAATGGTACTAGGGCTCACAGAATATGACGGATCGGTTATCGAATATAATTATTATTCTGATAATGATACTACAGTGACACTTAAACCGGATCTGGCGACAAATCCTGAACTTGCCAATTTTTCCGACTCAGGTGTAGGTGCATCTTCCAGTTATCTCGGGAACCAGATTGTTTTTTATAAAGCAACAGGAACATTTGTATATCATTCGTATACAGGCCTAAAAAAGACATTTGTATATGCGAAACATATGAAAGATGGTGAAGTCGTTAAAGAACGACTTTATCTTACCGAAACAGAAGACCTGAACGGCAATTATCTAAAATATGAATACTATGATGATAACGAAGGTGATATCAATAATAATGGATATGGATTACCTAAACGCATCACTAATAAAAGCGGCAGTTACGTGGATTTCCAGTACGAGGGAGAAGGACGCGTCTCAAAGATTACTTCGTCCGATAAACGCGAAGTTCAATATTTCTATGATAACCTTCTCAACCTTGTAAAAGTAATCGATCCTGCGGGAAAGGTAACGCAATATGAATATGCCCGCTCTGAGGATGGTTATCTCACCCATAATCTATGCCGCATAATCAAACCCGAAAACCGAATTCTTGAGAATATTTATGATGACGAACAAGTCATCGAGCAAAGAATGTCCATGGGGTTTGATGCGAACCCTAAACACGCATCCAGAATGGCTTACGGCTCACTCAACACTACCTCAGGAGAAATAATAAACACCGTCTATAATTCCATATATGAAGATAACGGCTCCATATATGAAACTACAACCGAATACAAATTCGAAGATCTTAACCAGAAAAATAGTGAGTGCATATTATCGTTTAATGACAGCAACCTTAGCAATTCAGCATCAAACCAGGCTGTTTCCGCAACGGGGTCAGGATTAACATACACAGATCAAACATGCGTATTCGGCAGTACTTCTGCATATTTGAATGTTCCTGTAAGCACTATGGACGCTATCCAAACCATAGAATTCTCGTTTAAGTATCCGGATAATGATACAACTCAGGTCACTATTTATAGTGAGGGATCACATACCATCAAATTGACTCCGGTAACACCAGACTCATTAACTGTTACTGCCGCTTTTGCAACAAAAACGTTAACAGTAACCTCCAGTGGTCACAGCAACATGAACTGGTATCACCTTTCCGTCATATTAGATGATGCGAAAAACGAATTATCCCTGTATCTGAATGGATTGCTTGTTCACAGGGAAAGTAATGTTACTGCCACTACTTTGATATCCGGAACTGGTTCAGCTCAATTAAAGTTAACGCATCATACAGGCAATAACGGTTCTGTAGACGATGTAGGATTCTATTCCATACCCAAAGCGCCCGGGCGTCAAAATCCATTGCGCCTGATTTCAACAACAGAAAAAGGATTCGATTCAGATTCCCTTAATATAGCAACCACCAGAGTATGGGCTGCCAACGGCAACCTGACAAGCGTCACAGATCCAAACGGAACGGTTACGAACTACGCATACGATACGTACAACAGAATCTATACTGTTACTGTAAATCAAAATGAAGTTACCACATACACATACGCGAGTGACACTGATCCGATACGTAAAAATAAAGTCGCGACGATTATTGATCCCGAAGACACCAAAACAATGTATACATACGATGATGGCTCAACATATTTTAACGGTGCTCTTACAGCTCAGGAAAGGTATACCTATTTCCCTGATAACGAATCATACCCTGCACAGCCGACTTACAAAGAAACATATACGTATAACAACAAAGGCCTGATCAGTTCAAAGACCATTGCCGCCGGAACTTCCGATGCAGTAACCTACAGCTACAAATATGACCGTTTCGGGAACATGATATCCTCAACAGATCCTGAAGGTAACAAAACGGAAATGGAATATGACGAATGGGGCAACCGTATCCGTGTTACTGATCCGCTCGGCAATTCTCAGCTTTTCTATTATGATAACGCCAATAACCTTATCAAATCCGTAGATCCGCTCGGTAATAAAAGCCAGTTTGTTTATGACAAAAATAACAACCGAAAAGCCAGCTTAGACGCTAACGGCGGTATGATGAGCTATCTGTATGATTACAGCGATTCGCTTCTCGGAGTTATGGATCCCCTATCTCAAACCGCACTCATTGAATATGATATTTTCGGTAACAAAATATTTGTAGTCAACCAGAAAGGCAATTTCACCGAGTTCGAATACGATGGAGCTAACCGCCTCAGTAAACAGATTAACTTTGTTGAGGATGGGAACGACTATATTCAGTATGAAACACATTATACCTATGACAACAACAATAACGTTCTCCAGAAGGAAACAATCGAGAATATAAATGGCGATCTCAACACAATTGCGAAATCAACTTTTTCCTATAACCATCGTAATCAGGTAACAACCCAAAAATCTTATGTTTATGCATCGAAATATACAAAGATCACCTACGAATATGATGCTGTCGGCAATAAAACACGAGAATATTATTACGACAACGATACACTCCAAAGTTACGTCTCTTACGTATATTCCACCGAATGGAATGGCGCGTACCTGCTTAAATCACTCACCCACTATGATACTGATAACGACGGCCTGCGTTCGGAATCATATACCTACGACAAACGCGGCAACGTGATTTCCAAAACCAATCCCAACGGTGTTGTCACTGAATACGAATACGACGACAATGACAGATTGATCAAAGAAACGGTCAATATGACCACCTCCGACGACGATGACATCGTAACTGAATACAAATACGATATCGCCGGACGCCTTATCGAAGTGATCGATCCGAACGGACACAGTACACGTATGGAATACGACCGAAACGGACAACTAGTGAAATCCATTGATCCCGAAGGACGGGTAACACAGTTTGAATATGACGCAATGGGCAACAAAACAAAAGAAATCTCCCCTACCGGAAAAATTACCGTGTTTGTATACGATGCGCTAAACCGCCTGACTGAAGTTCACGACGAAGAGGGCAATGTATCGTATATCGTATACGATGAGCTGGGCAACAAAAGCGTGGTTATCGATGCGGACAATAACGTCACTGAATACGAATACGATGAGCTTAACCGTATAACAAGAACCGTTGATCCGCTCGGGTATGAAATTCTCTATGAATATTCCTATCTGGACAACGACAGCCTTGACAATGACGGTTTCTTCGCAAAAACAATGCAAGCTCAGATCAACGAAAGCGATTACCGGGAATCAACATGGGTAACCGACTGGCTCGGAAGAACGGTCAGACAAATCGACGGGCCTGCCGCTAACCAAAAAATCACAGACTTTTCTTTTGATCATATAAACAATATCACACAAAAAATTACTCCGAACGCTGATACGATAACCTTCACCTATGACGATCTCGGCAACCTGATTACTGCCTCCTGCGCTACGGACTTTACCGTTAACGCGGAATTCGCCTACGACAATGACGGCAACCGCCTCAGCATGGCTGATTCAACAGGCATGACATCTTACAAGTACGATAATGACGGACGCCTTATCATAAAAATCGCGCCTGACAACAAAACCGTTACCTATGCCTACGATAAAGCGGGAAACCGCTCTAAAATGACCTTTACGGGCATTAACCGCGCAGGTGATTTCGTGCCTGACAATGACACCCTTTATCCGTCAGCGCCGCAAACCGTCACCTACTACTATAATGACGCGAACCAGTTGACTGAAATATATCTTAACGGCGCGTCTGTCCCGGTTGCCTCATACGACTATAATTACGGAGGACTGCTCGACACCAAAACATACGCCAACGGCACAGCAGTCTCATACAGCTACGACGCTCTTGACCGCCTGATTGAACTTACCAATGGCGACATATCTTCTCAGCGGTACGAATACGATGTTGTCGGCAACAAAACACGTGTCATCACCGAACGAGACAACCAATCGTACGTTGCCGCTTACCGTTATGACAGGAAAAATCAGCTTATCGAAGAGGTTTTTCACGATACAAACTCAACCATCGGCAAACATTCCTACACGTATGACGGAACCGGCAACCGTACGGCAATGACCGATATATACGGCGCGGCATCAGTGGAAAACACCTATACATACAACACGCTGAACGAGCTCACAACACTGGTAAAAGACACAACAACATCAGGCTTGACCCAACTTGATATATGGGGATTGTATCAGGGATTGGGAGGATCTGTAACCGTTGATGAAAATGCCGCTGTAATCAATGACGAAACCGGGGTTTTCATGCACGAAAACTATTCACATAACAGCGGCGCTCCCATCACAATTGAAGCGACCAAAGATTGCGAATCCCAAAGTGTTACCCTCACGCTGGATGCCGATTCGGATGCGTGCTACACCTACGACAATAACGGCAACCTGATCATGAAATCGCAAAACGGCAGGCAAACCATATTCTCGTGGGACGCGCTGAACAGGCTCACCGATGTGCATTACCTCGACAACGAATCGGTTGTGCGTCACGAAAAATTCATGTACAATGGTAACGGCGAGCGGGTGTATGTGATCGTCGACGGCTCTTTGACAGCGTATGTGTATGACGGCGCGCAGTGCATCGCTGAATATGACTCTGCGGGTGTGGTGACGAGCCAGTATGTGCATGGTATGGGGCTGGGCGCGGATGTTGGATCGATGCTCTGCTCCGAGACGCGCGGCACGAATTTTTCAGCCACAACCCGGTATTTTTGCTATAACTGGCGCGGTGATGTGATTGATATCGCGGACAGTTCCGGCGACGCGGTGAACTGGTACCGCTATGATGCGTTCGGCACGGTGATCGATCAGTCGGGCAGTGCGGACAACGATATGCTATTCTCGTCCAAGCGGTTTGACGCATCGACATCGCTGTCGTATTTCGGAGCGCGGTATTATGACGCATCGCTCGGGCGGTTCATATCGCGTGACCCGATGGGCTTTATCGACGGCCCGAATGAGTTTGTTTTTGTGGGGAATAACCCGATACTGCTCATAGATCCCTTAGGATTGGAAAACTGGCTTATCGTAGTCCCGGGAACAAATATAAAAAATGGCAATAGCGACATGAATATTCCTGACTGGTCAAAAGGCAATAGTCAATTTGTAAAAGAGCTTGAAAGTACTTTAGGTGTCAAGGACACCAATACAATGACATTAATATGGTCAGGGGCAAATAATAGTGCCGCAAGAACAGACGGCGCTAAAGGTTTGAACGATCTGGCATCCCAAATAAGAGCAATGGATAAGAATGCTCATATAACGGTATATGGACATAGTCACGGTGGAAACGTGATTATGGAATCAACGTCGTATGGTGCCAAATTTAACACCGTTGTCACGGCAGGCACACCCGTTAGAGATGACTACTTAACTAAATATAACAGGAACAATGTCGATACGCATATTCAATTATACGATACATCAGACATGGTGCAGATCAGTGGAGGAGATGCTTTACCCAAGCAATATGCTGTTCCTGCACAATCTTCCATTTTTTCCAATACTTCCTATAATATCCCGTTAAGTGCGGCGGATAATCAATCGGTAAATCAATTTGAAGTGGGACCAGCCAGAAGAGAAATTCCCGGTGCTCAAAATATTCAAGTTGAGACAGGTTCGGACCCATTTGTATCTCATAGCAAATTTAATGATCCAAATGTCTTTTCTTCTGGAGTAAAAACTGCTCTTCAAAATACTAGTTATTCAGTCAAAGGAGGAAGATGTCCATGATAAAAAAAGCTATATATAGAATATTAATTAACTTCATTCCTGCAATCCTGTTCTGTACCTTTATGCAATTTGTCTTATATTATGTTGGACCATTTAATGAAATGGGTCATGTTATATTTTTTGTTATAGCTTCCGTAATATGGTTATTACCAGTCACAACATTGTCTCTGGTAATTTATGCTTTAATCGTAAAAGGAGAGTATACCAAAAAGAACATTTTATGGGAATTTTTGATGTACTTTCTAATATACGTAGCAATTCATCTTATAAGGATTTATTTTTTAATATAGTGACATACAACGTTTTTTGAACCATATTCACGTGGGACGCGCTGAACAGGCTCACCGATGTGCATTACCTCGACAACGAATCGGTTGTGCGTCACGAAAAATTCATGTACAATGGCAACGGCAAGCGGGTGTATGTGATCGTCGACGGCTCTTTGACAGCGTATGTGTATGACGGCGCGCAGTGCATCGCTGAATACGACGACGCGGGTGTGGTGACGAGCCAGTATGTGCTATATAGACTACGAAAGGATGTCTACCATACTTTCCTCTGCGATGAACATAAAAGTAGTTCTTTGTGATCGTTATGATTTAAGTTATATACAATTATTCTGTATCGAGCATATCTTTAAATTGATAAATGAGTATAATCTCATTGATAAGTGAGTTCGCTTTGGAAATCATTACCTTCATCAATAAAATGCATTAGTTAAGACCTCTGCATAACTTAATGACAATTTCTGATAAGAATTGATATACTGGCATCAATACTATGGTCCCAAAAAAGGAGGAGGTATTTATGTCAGGGAG
>QZJZ01000059.1 GCA_003599815.1 Candidatus Auribacter fodinae | reverse complement strand
GCTCTTCCGATCTCTATAAAAAGTTTTCTCGAATCAATACGCAGTGCGCTGAAAGAGCAGGTGAAAGACCGTAAAGTTTTCATGCTGGTTTCAGGCGGTGTTGATTCGACTGTCGCCTTTACCCTGCTTAATGATGTGCTTGGGACTGATAGAGTTCTCGGTTTGAACATTGATAACGGTTTCTGCCGTAAAAATGAGATCTGCAGTATAAAAAAACTGATGGATAAACAAGGCTACACCAATCTCCTCATGCAGGATCATTCTGAAACATTCCTGACGAATGTCAAAGGCGTCTGTGATCCGGAAAAAAAACGGCGGATCATTGGCAAAACCTTTATTGATGTAGCGAACTCCGCTATCAAAGAACTGAACCTGAGTGAAGATGAATGGCTCCTCGGGCAAGGTACAATTTATCCTGACACCATTGAATCAGCAGGAACAAAAAACGCCGCACTAATAAAAACTCATCATAACCGTGTTGAATGTGTTCAGGATTTGATAGAAAAGGGACTTGTGGTTGAGCCGCTGGCACAACTCTACAAAGACGAAGTCCGCGAACTTGGTATTGAACTGGGATTATCTGAAGAACTGGTTTGGCGGCATCCATTCCCCGGTCCGGGGTTGGCGGTTCGCGTGCTGTGTTCTGACGGTATTCTTCAGGAACCGCTTCAGGAACTAAACAGCGATACGGTCGCGCTGTGTAAAAAACACAATCTCAATGTAACAGTACTGCCAGTACGCAGTGTGGGGGTTCAGGGAGATTCCCGTTCATACGAACATCCTGCCCTCCTTACAGGTTCTCAGGACTGGAGTGTGCTGGAAAAGGCCTCAACACACCTGACAAATACCTATAAGCACATTAACAGGGTTCTCGCGCTGGTTGCTCCTGAGACAGTTCCGCCGATGCGGCTAAAGGAATCGTACCTGACCCGTTCACGACTGGATGTGCTTCGTGAAGCCGATGACCTTGTCATGAATTTTCTCCATGAACAAAACCTGACACGGGTCATCTGGCAGATGCCGACAGTACTTCTGCCGCTCACAAGCGACGGAAAAAAAGAATGTGTTGTTTTAAGACCGGTCATTACTCGTGACTTTATGACAGCCCGTTTTGCAGAAATTCCCTGGGATAACCTCTGTATTCTGGCACAGGAGATTCTGGAAACCGGAGAAATTGACGCAGTATTTTATGATGTTACCCATAAACCTCCGGGCACCATAGAGTGGGAATAATCAATATCTTTACAATATTGATTTTTATGTACTGAATCACGTTGTTTTTTTCGCAAAGAACAAGTCAGTCGTATAACTTCTGATATATCCGGCTGTAATTATTTTTTATTGACAAAAATTGCAATACATCATATTGTTTAATAAACCTGCTATGAAAAAAAGGTCTAATAGAAGGGTGGGAATTTCTCACTCTTTTGCGCTTTATGAGAGAGGAGAATATATCTTATGAACGGTGAGTTGCTTACTGTTTTAGAACATTTGGAACGAGAAAAACGAATCAAGCGTGAAGTGTTAATTCAGGCGATTGAGTCGTCCATACTCACTGCATCCAAAAAGCGCCTTGGCAAAAACAATGACATTTCCATAAAAATCGATGATAAAACCGGTGAAATCAAAGTCTTTGCATCGTTTGAAGTCGTTAAGGAAATCGAAGACGAAAACGGCGAAATTACCCTGAGTGAAGCGAAAAAAATTAATCCCAAAGCAAAAATAGGTGACATGATCAATAAGGAAATCACCCCGGAAAACTTTGGTCGTATCGCCGCTCAGACTGCAAAACAGGTAATTATCCAGAAAATACGGGAAGCAGAACGTGAAATCGTTTATAACGAGTATAAAGACCGTATCGGTGATATCGTCAACGGTATAATACGTCGTAACGAAAGAGGCGCCTTTATTATTGATCTTGGCAGGACAGAAGGCATTCTGCCATCCAAAGAACAATGCCCGACTGAAGATTACGCAAACGGATACCGTATGCGTTTCTATATTGTTGATGTCCGAACATCATCCCGCGGACCAGAAATAGTTTTATCCCGTACACACCCGGGATTTGTGGAACGCCTGTTTGAACTGGAAGTCCCTGAAATAGCCGAAGGAACGGTTGAAATTAAAGCAGTATCCCGCGAACCCGGGTACCGTTCCAAAATCGCGGTCACTTCAACACTTGATAAAGTTGATTCAGTCGGCGCTTGTGTCGGATTACGGGGCGAGCGGGTAAAAAATATCGTCAGAGAACTTAATGGCGAGAAAATAGATATAGTTCGGTACAGCCCCAACATATCGAGCTTTGTGGAAAACGCGCTAAGCCCTGCAAAACTAAAAAGCATCCGGCTTGACGAATCGGCAAACACAATGACTATTATTGTTCCTGAAGACCAATTCTCTCTCGCAATTGGAAAAAAAGGACAAAACGCACGTTTAACCGCCAAACTTGTCGGTTGGAAAATAGATATAAAACGAGAAGGTGATGTCGATGCAGTCACGGCATTTACGCCGAAAGTAGAACTTACCAGCATACCCGGTGTGCCGGATAAAATAGTAGCAGATCTTATTGCGGCTGGATTCAAAACTCCGGGAGACCTGGATTCAGTTGATCTGGACGTCATTAAATCATTCAAAGGCGTCGGAGAAAAAACCGCTCCCAAAATTTATGATGCGATTAAAGCTTTTGCATCCAAGGAAAAATCTAAAACAAAACTCGATGCGCTAATCGCTGAGAAAAGCAAAGAAATAAATAATTAGAAAGCTGGGATACTTCTTTATGCGTGTTCATGAATTAGCGAAACAACTCAATGTTGCCTCCAAGGAACTTATTACAGAACTGCAAAATGCTGGAATTGATGTCAAAGGGCATATGAGCAGCATTGAGGAATCCGTTGCGCAGGAATGGCTGAACAAAGCAGGCGCTTTAGTTTCTGAAGCGCCCAAGGCCGCACGAGCCAAGTCGGTATCAGCAACGGAAAGTAAACCTAAAACAGGCACGAAACAAGCTGTTTCAAAGAAAAAAGAACAGCCTGCTATCGAAGAGCCAGAACCCCTAATTCCGCCAAGTGTAATCACTGACGTTGAACTTGACGACATAGACGAAGAAAGCGAATTTCTGAAGTATCGTCCTCGAGAAGGAAAAAAACGCACTAAAAAATTCGGCAAAAAAAAGTTAAAAAAGAAAACGTCTCAGCAGGAAACCGTTGAGGAAACAGTATCTACCGACCTCTACATTCCTGATGAGATTCAAGTTAAAATGTTAGCCGAATTAATGCGTATACCATCAGGTACCATCATTGAAAAACTCATGGAAATGGGTATGATGGTTACAATGAATCAGAACGTTGATTACGATACGGCTTCAATCATCGCTCATGAGTATGGTTTTGAGATCTATCATGAAAAAGATGCTGAAGAAATTCAGGCAAAGAAAAAAGAAGAGGAAGAAGAACTCGCCGGATTACTGGTTCCCAAAGCTCCTGTAGTAACGTTTATGGGACATGTCGATCATGGCAAAACTTCACTTCTGGACTATATACGCAAAACACAAGTTGCCAGCAGTGAAGCCGGCAGTATTACCCAGCATATTGGCGCTTACAAAATCGATTTTCATGGAAAAAACATTGTTTTTCTTGATACGCCCGGTCATAAGGCATTTACCTCAATACGCGCTCGCGGGGCAAATATTACGGATATTGTTGTTCTTGTCGTTGCCGCTGATGACGGGCTCATGGAACAAACTCGCGAAGCCATCAGCCATGCACGGAACGCGAAAGTGCCGATGATCGTCGCTATTAATAAAATAGATAAACCAACTGCTGACCCGGAACGGATTTACCGTCAGTTATCAGAAATGAACCTTATGCCGGAACAATGGGGCGGCGAAATTATTACGGTCAACGTTTCAGCTCTGAACGGAACAGGTGTAGACCATTTGCTGGAAATGATTCTCCTTCAGGCAGAAATGATGGAACTGAAAGCTAATCCCGAAGGGAACGCAAAAGCAACTGTGATTGAATCAAAACTGACTCGCGGACGCGGCCCGACGGTCACTGTCCTTATTACCCGCGGCACAATACATATCGGAGACCCTATCTTATGTGAAGGGTTTTCCGGCAAAGTCAAGTCATTGCTTAACGATCGCGGCGATGAAATTCTTGAGGCAGGCCCGGCAACACCGGTTGAAGTGCTGGGGCTTGACGGTGTGCCCGACGCAGGTGCATTTCTTGAAGTACTTGAATCAGAAAAAGAAGCTAAACGTATCGCTGAAGAAACAACAGCGGCTCAACGAAAAAAGTTATTGGAAAAGACGAACAAGCCGACCACGCTTGAAGAATTATACGAACGGATAGAAGCTGAAGAAGCACGGGAACTGAAAATTATTATCAAAGGCGATGTGCACGGCTCCATCGAGGCGCTTGCTATCAGCCTCGAAGACCTCAGTACCGAAAAAATTTCCGTTAATGTTATACATATGGCAGTTGGCGATATCAGCGAATCCGATGTGGTGCTCGCTACCGCTTCGGATGCTATTATTATCGGATTCTGCATCCGTGTGGATAAAAGAGCTCGGGAAATCGCCAAAAAAGAAGGCATTCAGATTAAAATATATAACATTATTTATGAAGCTATCGAAGAAGTCCAGAAAGCTATGACCGGGTTGCTCGGCACACGTCAGGTGGAACAGGTTATCGGGCATGCCGAAGTTCGTGAAACGTTCTCCATATCAAGGATCGGAACTATTGCCGGCTGCTATATTCGGGACGGAAAAGCGATCAGAACAGCCCGGGTACGCGTCATGCGTGACGGTGAAGTATTGCATGAAGGGCCGATAAACGCTTTAAAGCGGTTTAAAGATGAAGCAAAAGAAGTCAATACCGGATTTGAATGCGGATTGAAGGTTGAAGGGTTTGATGATATAGAAGTTGGTGATAAAGTAGAGTTTTTTATCTTTGAAGAGGTAGCTGAAACTCTTTGATGTGACCGGATTAAAGCATGGTCATAACGTTGATGCAAGTACAATTAAGTATCCCGGCCAGCCATTCGCTTAAAGAAAAAAGAATGGTGGTAAAAAGTGTTAAAGACCGCATTCGACATAGATTCAATGTTTCCATCTCTGAGATTGGCGACCATGAACAGTGGAATAGCTCCGTTCTCGGAATAGCTCCGTTCTCGGAATAGCCTGTATCGGAACAGATTCAAAATATGTCGATACCGTTCTCAACGATGTTATCCGTCTAATCGATCAAGCCCCCGGCGCACATATAATAGACTATTATCAGGAAAGGCTTTAAAATACTTTCCATCATAATTATTTGAAGTCAAAAAGGATATCGCAATGCCTGATAGAATGATTCGTATAAACTCACTTGTCAAGGAAGAAATCGGCTATATATTACAGCACGATATGAAAAACACCACTCTAGGGTTTACAACTGTGCTCAGGGCCGAAATCAGCCGAGACCTGAATTACGGCAAAGTTTTCGTAAGCATCCTTGGCACAGATGATGAAAAAGAACGGATAATAGAAACATTAAATAATTCAGCAGGATATATTCAAAAACTTTTGAGTTCGCGAGTACGGTTGCGCTACACCCCAAAACTAGTATTTATCTACGATGACGTCATTGAACACAGCATGCATATACAGGATGTGCTCAAACAGATTCATGAGCAGAAAGAACGCGAACTTCAATCACTTCGTGAATCCGGTGAACTGGAACAGGAAACAGAAGAATGAATGGGATCCTGCTGGTAGACAAGCCGCTGGAATGGACATCACACGATGTCGTTAATTTTATACGTCGACGATTCAGAATAAAAAAAGTCGGTCACGCCGGCACACTCGACCCGATCGCCACCGGCTTGCTTGTTTTGTTTCTTGGTCAAAGCACCAAATCTATCAAAGACTATGAGAACGACGACAAAGAGTACCTCGCTGTTATGGGACTGGGATGTAAAACATTCTCCGATGACGGTACAGGAGAGGTTATAACTCATTCCATCCCAGCATATATACCTGAAAGCAGGATCAGAGACGTTTTTTCTTCCTTTGTAGGGACAATTGAACAGGTACCCCCTCACGTTTCTGCGATAAAGGTTAATGGTAAACGGTCATATAAAATGGCGCTCGCAGGCGAAATAGCCGAACTACAGCCAAGAACCCGTACTATCTATTCATTGGAAATACTCCACTATAATTTTCCATACATTATTTTTTCCATGGCATGTTCACGTGGCACATATGTGCGTAAACTATGCTCGGATATCGGAGTCAAACTGAATTGTAGCGGATATATGTCCAATTTAATCCGGGTTAGATCTGGCAAGTTTACATTATCGGATGCAGTGAGTATAGCCTCATTAAAGTCCATTAATCGCGATGATTTTTCGAACTTCGTTATAAATCAGCCGGATGCACTTGCTTTGCGTTGTGATAAAAAAACCGAATTGCGGAGATACGCGCGATGATCATTATCAAGACATTACCGCTTGAAAAACCGATTCAGTCAGCGTACGTAACACTGGGTGTGTTTGATGGAGTTCATGTTGGACATAAAAAAGTTATTGAGACACTGGTGAGCGACGCGCAAAGTAATTCAGGAAAAAGCGTAGTCATAACGTTTGACCCTCATCCGCGCGAGATTCTTGAACCATACAGCGCTCCTCCCCTTTTAACAAGCACGGCGCATAAATTAAACCTTTTTGCCCAGCTCGGTGTGGATTACTGCATTATAATACCTTTTACACAGGAATTTGCACAGCTGTCTCCCGGAAAATTTATTAACCAGTACCTTTTGAAAAATGTTGAGATTGCTGAAATATGCGTAGGGTATGATTCATCTTTTGGAAAAAATAAAACAGGGACTCTCAACATGCTTCGCACACTGGGCATTGAAAAAGGATTCAGTGTCAAAGATATTCCTCCGGTCAAAGTCGATGACCTGATCGTCAGCAGTACCATGGTTCGCCAGCTCGCGATTGCCGGAGAACTTGAAAGCGTTGAGGCTATGCTTGATAGAAAATATTCTCTCTGGGGAACTGTTGTCTCTGGCGATACAATAGGCAGGAAAATAGGATATCCTACAGCGAACATAGACCCGCATCATGAAGCGATTCCGCCAAGCGGCGTATACATAACTGAAGTCAAAATAGACGGGCTGACATATCAGGGAATAATGAATATCGGTTACCGTCCGACTTTCTTTCAGGGACCGGCTCTGAAAAGTACCGTGGAAGTACATCTTCTGGATTTCACACGTGATATCTACGGAAAAGACATAGAAATCATTTTTTTGAAGAAAATCCGTGAAGAAAGACGCTATCCAACACAGGCACTGCTGATCGAACAGATCCAGCGTGACGAACAAAAAGCACGCAAATATTTTAACGGCATCTATAAATTTGAAAAAGAAGCGCATTAAAATATTGAAACTATTTTCAAGATGTGATATATTATCCAAAATTTATTGTACAGTTGTCAGAGGAGAGGAGAATCGGTAGATGGCAATAACTAAAGAAATTAAAGAACAAATAAAAAAAGAACATCAGCTGCATGAAAGTGATACCGGTTCGGTCGAAGTTCAAGTTGCACTGCTGACGCGGAGAATCAATGATATTACTGCTCATTTACAGCAGTTTAAAAAAGATCATCATTCCCGCAGAAGCCTGCTTATCATGGTAGGACAACGCAGAGGCTTACTTGACTATCTGAAGAAAAAAGATTACGACCGTTATCAAGCGCTGATTCAAAAGCTTAACATAAGAAGATAGTGTTATTCTTTCTAATGTGTAACGTATCTGGCTTTAAAATACCCTCCTGCATTAGATTAATGCCAGGCAAGGGTATTTTTATATCTATGCGCAACGCAAACTGACCCGGTAATTATCCTGCTGTGGCGAGAAGAAAGAAAAAGAAGAAACAGAAGAGAAGAAATGAGGAGACATGAACGTGTATTCTGTCGAAACAGTAATTGGAAACCAAAAATTGATTTTCCAATCGGGAAAGTTGGCAAAACAAGCAAATGGAGCTGTAACTGTTCAGCTAGCCGATACAGTTGTACTGGCGACAGCCGTTGCCAGCGACTCAATGAAAGAGGGTACTGATTTTTTCCCTCTCACAGTCGATTATAGAGAAAAAACATCCGCCGCGGGACGTATACCCGGAGGATACATCAAACGTGAAGGGCGTCCCACTGAAAAAGAAATTTTAACAGCCCGTCTTACCGACCGCCCCATCAGACCGCTTTTTCCTGACGGGTTTTATTACGAAGTTCAGATAATGAACTCAGTATTGTCTGCCGACGGCGAAAACGATCCTGATATCCTTTCCATGATCGGAGCTTCCGCGTCATTAGTGATATCCGATATTCCGTTTTTAAAACCTGTTGGAGCAGTGAGAGTCGGTTTGGTAGATGACGAATTAATCGCAAATCCAACCACTACTCAGCTAAAAACCTCAAAGATTGATATTGTTGTAGCAGGCACCGCCGACGGCGTAATGATGGTCGAAGGAAGTTCGCATGAAGTGTCCGAAGACATCATGATAAACGCAATCGATTTTGCTCATGCACAGATAAAAAAAATTGTCGATGTGCAAATCGAGTTGCAAAAACTGTGCGGCAAGCCCAAAAAGAATTTCGCACTGTACACAATCAATGAAGATTTGCTGAAAGAAACGGCTGATATCGTCGAATCCAGAATGGAAGACACGGTGATGACTCAGGGCAAATCGGCCCGGCAGGAAGCACTGTCTGCACTCCAAGCTGAAGCAATCGAAAAAATAACAGCAAAATTTGAAGATCAATACGCGGAAGCGGACATTAAGCAGGCTTTCAGCAAAATCCAGAAAGATGCCGTACGGCGCTTAATCCTCGAAAAAGGATTGCGAGGAGACGGACGCGGCCCGGAAGATATCCGCCAGATCACCTGTGAAGTGGGCCTTCTGCCCCGCACGCATGGTTCTGCGCTTTTTACTCGTGGTGAAACTCAGGCTCTGGCAATCACCACTCTGGGAAGTCCCGGCAGTGAACAGCGTATGGAAGAACTGAGCGGCGAAACTACAAAATCTTTTATGCTTCATTATAATTTTCCTCCGTTCAGCGTTGGTGAATGCCGCCCTGTCCGCGGCCCGGGACGCAGGGAAATCGGGCACGGCATACTGGCAGAACGGTCATTACAGTATGTTATTCCAAAAGCGGAAGATTTCCCGTATGTTATCCGGCTTATATCAGATATTCTGGAATCAAACGGTTCATCGTCCATGGCATCAGTCTGCGGCGGAACATTATCTTTAATGGATGCCGGTGTCCCTATTAAAGCGCCGGTAGCCGGTATCGCTATGGGGCTGGTCAAGGAAGGCGACAAAGTTGTGGTTCTGTCCGATATTCTTGGTTCCGAAGATGCTTGCGGCGACATGGATTTCAAAGTGTCCGGTACGGCAAGCGGAATCACCGCGTTTCAGATGGACCTCAAAATCGAAGGCATATCGCAGGATATCATGAAAACAGCTCTTGAACAGGCACGCAAAGGACGTCTTCACATACTTGACATCATGGTAAAAACCCTCGACAAACCGAGGGCCAATATATCTGATTACGCCCCGAGAATTTCCACAATGCAAATTGATCCGGATAAAATCGGCACTGTAATCGGACCCGGCGGCAAAGTCATAAAGAAAATGATTGAAGATTTTAAAGTGACCATTGATATCAATGACGACGGTATCGTATCAGTTGCTTCCACGGAAAAGGACGCTGTGGAAAAAGCGATGAATCACATACGCTTGCTGACAGCCGAACCGGAAGTTGGCGTAACTTATGACGGTGTTGTAAAAGGCGTGGCTGAATTCGGCGCGTTTGTGGAAATATTGCCTGGCAAAGACGGCATGGTGCACGTATCAAAACTGTCGGAACACCGCCTGCGCAGTGCCGCGGACGTGTTGTCCGTCGGAGATAAAGTCGTTGTTAAAGTCGCTGAAATCGATGATCGCGGCAGGGTAAATCTGGATATTATTTCCGGTGCCCGTCCGTATGATCCATCAACGGCAGGGCCAGCGCCAAAATCAAATCGCCCTGACAGAGACAGAGACCGCGGCGGACGACGCCATGATAAAGGCGACAGTCGCAGACGGTACTAATATTAATAATCTGAGTCAATAAACCGGAGTTCAGATATAGCTTTTCAGAATGGCATCGAAAACTGTACGCAATAATAACGAGACCGAAAACTCTATTTCCCATATCCTTAATAAATTCAAGGAAGTGTGGGCGGCGTTAATTCTGCTTTTCAGCATTTATCTGCTACTCAGTTATCTGACTTATAATGAAGCTGATCTGTCAACATTTACCGGATCAGCTCATGACGGGGTAATCCATAATTTTTTTGGAATTACAGGTGCGTACACCGCATACCTCAACTTGATATGTTTTGGGTTTGCTGCGTACGTACCTCCTTTTTATTTCTTCATCTGGGCAATTCGTTCATTTTTCTGCGGTTTTACCATCACATGGACACGGATCTACACAAAAACACTGCTTTTTATAGCCATTTTGTTATCGGCAACCATATGTGTGCAGATGGCGAATACGTATATTCCTCTTTCCCTGCAAAGCATTCTTCCCGTGACTGAATCAGGCGGGATAGTAGGCTCGTTCATAGCCACAAAATTTGCCGGAATATACCTTGGTTTTTACGGTTCAATAGTGATTTCAGCTTTCGTTTTCATTGCCGCATCCCTGTTAATTACCGACGGCTGGCCCCTTGTGGTTTTCAAATGGATTTTATATAAACTGCTTCAATTATTTATCGTTTTTTATAATTCAATAGTAACCATAGTTACCTATTGCAGGGACGATCTCAGCAAAAAGTCCTCTTCAACTCCGGTAAAAATTCCGGAAAAAAAGAAAACAAAACCTGTCTTTCTGCCCGATGATGACGACGATGATCTGGACAACGAACCTGAACCTAAGGCGCAAAAAATTTCCCAGCCTTTTGAAGCAAAGATCACAACTAATACACCATCAACAGTTGAGTTGCCGCCGCCCCCTCAAACTCAAAAACACGGGTCAGGACAGATATTCGAACTGCCTCCTGTTACCCTGCTCGAGAAACCCAAACAGCCAAAAGAAAGCGATGTTACCGCATCTTTGAAAAATAAAGCGGAACTGTTGCAGAACACACTGGCAGAGTTTGGAATTGAAGTCAATGTATCCGAAATTACCCGCGGGCCGGTTATCACCCGTTACGAATTAACCCTCGCTCCAGGCATCAAAGTACAGAAGATTACCGGATTAACCGATGATATTGCTCTTGCGATGAAAACCCCGAATATCCGCATCATCGCTCCTATTCCCGGAAAATCCGCAGTTGGCATTGAAGTTCCCAATGATCTCAAGGCAATCGTTTCCCTGCGCGACCTTTTATGCTCGCAGGAATTCATAAATACCAAAGCGGCTTTGCCGCTTGCACTCGGCAAAGATGTATCCGGCGCTTCGATCATAACCGATATGACGGCCGCTCCGCATCTTCTTATCGCCGGCGCTACCGGATCAGGAAAAAGTGTCTGTTTGAATTCCATTATCATGAGTCTCGTATATAGTTGTTCGCCGGACAAACTGAAATTTATCATGGTTGACCCTAAGAAAGTAGAGCTGGTGCAGTATAATGACCTGCCTCACATGATTACACCGGTTATAACCAACCCCAAAAAAGCGGCGCCCGCACTGCTCTGGCTGGTTACAGAAATGGAAAAGCGGTATCAGATACTTGCAGACGCAGGGGTACGTAATATCAAAGGATTCAATACGTTGCCTGAAGATAATCGAATTGCCGCCGCCGGCGGTGACCAGCAAATAATAGTGAGCGGAATGATGTCATACATCCTCGTTATACTTGACGAGCTTGCTGACCTGATGATGGTAGCTCAGGATGAAATTGAAGACGCAATTACCCGTCTTGCACAGCTCAGCCGGGCGGTAGGGATTCATCTTATACTTGCCACACAGCGCCCTTCGGTAAACGTTATTACCGGTGTCATCAAAGCAAATTTCCCTGTACGTATTTCGTTCAAGGTATCATCAAAAGTCGATTCCCGTACGGTACTTGACGCAAACGGAGCGGAAGCCCTGCTCGGCAACGGCGATTTCCTTTTCCTTCCGCCGGGGACATCCAAACTTATACGTGGGCAAGGAACATACGTAAGCGACGCTGAAATTCACAGAGTAGTGAAATTCGTCAACGATCAGGTCAAGGAAGACGACGTTGAATTCATAGATATTTTTTCACAGGACACCCCAAATGGCGAACCACTTGATGATTTCGAAGATGAGCTTTACGATCAGGCAGTAGAGATGGTCAAACTTACCCAGCAAGCTTCAGCATCCATGCTCCAGCGAAAACTCCGGGTTGGATACGCCCGTGCGGCGAGATTAATAGATATCATGGAAGCCAATGGTGTTGTCGGCCCGCACCGGGGCAGTAAACCGCGCGAAATTATCGAAGAGTAGAACATGATAACCGTTGCTTTCAGTACACTCGGATGCCCTAAAAATCTCGTTGATACGGAAAACATGATTGACCGGCTCCGTGCAGAGGGCTTTTCTATCACAGAACACACTGAACACGCGGATGTACTTGTACTGAATACCTGCGGGTTTATCAATAAAGCACAGGAAGAGTCCGTGCAGGTAATCATGGATTACAGCGCATTCACACGACGGAATAAAATGGTGTTCGCAGTGGTCGGGTGTCTTGTCGAGCGGTTCAGGGAACCTCTTTCAGAACAACTTTCCGATGTTGATATATGGCTCGGAGTCAGCGACTCGCATCAGCTGGGCGAAAAAATAAAATCCCTATTTCCCGACAGAGTATTGAAACCTGCGGCACATCCGGCAGTAATGGGAGAAACAAAACTTACTCCCCCGCATTACGCATATATAAAAATAGCTGATGGATGCAATCATAAATGTTCGTTCTGTGTGATACCATCAATCCGCGGGTCATACCGCAGTATTCCGCCAGCAGATGTTATATCCGACGCAACACAGGCCGCTAAAAACGGAGTCAAAGAGATCTGCCTTGTCGCGCAGGATATATCTTCCTATGGAAAAGACCTTTCGCCATCGGTCAGTTTAACATCATTGTTAAAAGAGCTGGAAAAAATTGATGGAATAGAGTGGATCCGCCTGCTTTATTTGTATCCTGTAAACGTTACTGACGAGCTGATTGAGCTGATAGCTGTATCACCGAAAATATGCAAATATATCGATATACCGTTACAGCATTTAAGTACAAGCGTACTGCGCAATATGCACCGTCCTGAAAACGCTCAGTCTATCGACACACTTTTAAAAAAAATACGGACAGCTATTCCTGATGTTTTTATAAGGACAAGTTTTATTGTCGGGTTTCCCGGAGAATCACCGGAAGATTTCACCTGCTTAAAATCAGGACTGCAAAAATATAAATTTGAACGGCTGGGAGTATTCACATTTTCGCCTGAAGATGGAACTCACGCAAAAACATTACCGGATCATATTCCGCCAAAGACCGCCGAGAAGCGGTATGCCGAACTCATGCGGGAACAAAACAGGATTATAAAAACGTTGAACGCCTCACTGGTAGGAAAAAAGTTACGCGTTATAGTTGACGGTTTCGCCGAAGATGATAGTATTGTGTGCAGAACTCAATGGGACGCACCGGAAATTGACGGCGCATTGTTAATATCATCATATAATACCAGCACCCCGCCCCGTCCGGGTGACTTTTTACATGTGCGTGTAACATCCGCAAAAGAATATGATCTGGAAGGAATAATAGTAGATGAATCTGCCAAATAAGTTAACTGTATCCCGATTGTTTGCCACAGTAATTTTTGTTCTTTTAATGGTATCCGAATTACCCTATACAAAACTGGCGGCGCTCATTGTCTTTGTCCTCGCATGTATCACCGACTGGATAGACGGTAAGCTTGCCCGTATGTTTAATATACACACTGATTTCGGAAAACTGATGGATCCGCTCGCGGACAAAATTCTTATCTCATCAGCATTCATCACGTTTATCGAGCGGCCTGAAGTGGCATTGCCGTCATGGTGCGTAATTATTATTATCAGCAGGGAATTCGCGATCACAGGGTTGCGCCTGCTTGCCGCGTCGGACGGAAAAATCATCCCGGCGGGGTTCTGGGGCAAGAATAAAACCATATCGCAAATTGTCGCAATAATTACCATTCTGGTATATCTGACCAGTATAGAACTTTCTCTTAATACCGGCTGGTACGCTGTGCCGGACTGGATGAATGCGCTGTTCACTTATTTAATCCTTATTGTGATGATAGCAACTGTGTTTCTAACCGTGATGTCGGGAATCATGTACCTTGCGAAAAGCTGGCATATATTGAAGGAGATGTAGAGCGTGATAAAAAATTTCATCGTAAAATTCCTGGCAAGCTGTGGGTTCGTCGGACATATACCGATTGCGTCGGGTACGTTCGGTACTATGATTGGCATCGGCCTTGTTTGGATACTGCATCAATTCATTGACATTACCCAGTTTGAAGGGAAAATATGGTACGCGGCTATAACAATATTGCTGATCATTGCCTCTATACCGGTCTCTACCGCCGCTGAGAAGCTGTATAATGAGAAAGATCCCTCGGAGGTAGTAATTGATGAGGCGGTCAGTTTTTTTGTTACGGTTTTCTGGCTTCCCCTGTCGCCACTTACAGTAATTGCAGGATTTTTTTTAAACCGTATCTTCGATATTATAAAAATCGAACCGGCGCGCTGGTGTCAGAACAATCTGCCATCAGGCCGCGGTGTGGTGCTTGATGATATTGTTGCGGGCGTTTACTCCCATATTTGTCTGAGACTTATTATTTTCTTGACGGTTGGCTCGTTTTTTTCCTAAAATTACTCCACTTTATTACACTGAACTGCCCCGAACTACTTTTATCTTACTAACTTTCACTACGCTAAGAGGTACTGTGAAAAATTCAGCCAACTGCATAACAACATGTCGTATGTCGTTTTTCATATTACTGTTCTGCGCCGCTTGCACTGCATATGCGGCGCCCGCTGATTTAAATATGGCAGAACAGCTTTCAAAAACCGATCCCAAAAAAGCCGCGTCGATTTATTCTAAATTCGTAAAAGATAACCCCCTCGCAGAAAACGCCGCTGAGGCTAAATACAAAGAAGGCCTTGCCTATGAAGAAGTCGGGGAATACTACAAAGCATATAAAGCGTATCAGCATATTATAGACAATTATCCCCTATTCACCAATGTGGAAGAGTTACTTGACCGGCAATATCGTATCGGCAACTATTTTCTGATAACGAAAAGCCAATTGCCTGTCATTCCCCTACCATCTATGGATCGTGAAAAAGCAGTGGAAATTTTTGAGCAGGTCGTTCAGAATTCACCATTCAGCGATATCGGCGCCAAAGCACAATACCGGCTTGGTTATGCGTATGTACAGATGAAAGAATATAACGAAGCTATTGATGAACTTAAAATTGTACTCGAAAAATATCCGAATACTGGTTATGTGGATGATGCCATATATCTTATCGCCAAATCATATACCGAATTGTCACAGGGGCCGGAGTACGATCAATACGCATTGGAACAGTCATTAGAATTTTTTAACCGGTATGTGAATGAATTCGGGCATGGGAAATTTACCGGTGAAGCCCTCACCCATTTACCGGATTTAAACCAAAGCCTCGCTGAAAAAATATATCTTATCGGTCAGTATTATGAAGATCTGGAACGTTACGAAGCCGCACTTATATATTATGATGACCTGAACAAACGCTACCCAGACACTTTCTTTGCTGAAAAAGTACGCAGTAAACGTCAGAAACTTGAAGCTGTTATAAAAATGGAAATCCCCTACAAAACAGTTCGAAAAAATTATCAGGATATAACCAAGGTATACCGCCAGCTCAAAAGCAAAGACACCCGTCAGCCGTGGGAGTTCTGGATGAAAGATACGCTTACTGAGTCTGAGCGAGAAAAACTTAACTGGTCAAAAGAGTTGTTGCGTATTGCGCGTGAACACGTTAAAGAAGCTAAAGATATCTATAAATTTGAAAGTAAATCTACTTTAACCGAAATAGAAATTCGTGACTTGGAACAGGATACAGTGCGCCTGAACAATCAGTTGGAAGCAGAAACAAAAGTACTTAACCAATTTGAAAGCATCAATGCTCCGCAGAAAAATCTTGAAGATAATGAAGGAACGACAGAAGAGCAAAGCGATTTCGCTATGGACTACATTCCTCACTTTTTACTATATCTAATGCGTTATGAACCATATATGAAAACACGTCAGGATTTGAAAACGCTCACCGCCGACCAGCGTAAAAAAGTAACATCGATCAAAAAGAAAATCGCACATAACGAAAAAACTATTGCGAAACTAAAAGATAGGCTGGATGATGAACAAACGGAATTAGCGGCAAATAAACCGGTACTGGACACCCGTCGCCAGAATTTAATTGCAAAAGCAGATGAGCTTCGTGTCGAAATTGATACCTTAATGCGCGGCGAAGATGCTATTGTCCATAAAGATACAGAATCAATTTCATTATCTGAGAAAAAAGATCGAAAATGGTTAAGAGGCAAAAAATCGGATATAGAAACAGTGACGGAACCTGAACCTGAGAAACCAACCAAAGAAGCTGTTATTCTTGATGAACTGTCTCGTGAGGCGGCCAAAGATAAAGGCATTATGATTCCTTATGAAAACCGCCTTAAGCCCAATTGGGTTGAACATTGGGTTGATGTATTGATCGGTCCAAAAGAGCGCGTTCGCACTCCGGCAGACGCAAAACCTTTGCTACTGGAATAGGGTGTTAAAATGAAACGAGTTATGTCTATATTTACACTATTTAGCCTGCTTGCAGTACTTTGTTTTTTACCCGGTTGCGGTTACAAGCTCGGACTTACAGGCATGGATAAGCCGTACAAAAATATATATTGCTATACTGTGGTAAATGAGACCCGTAAACCCGGATTGGAAATGCCTATGACCAACGCTATTATTGACGCATTTCACCATTACGGCGGCTCAATAAAAATCGTAACAAACAAAGAAGAAGCTGACGCATTCATGCTGGTTAAACTTACCAGCTTTGTCCGTTCTCCTGCTCGTTTTGATGATGCTGATTTTCTTGAAGAATCGTCAGTCTCGCTCTATGCCGAATTATTTCTGTACCCATATGATCTTGATCCGCGCGAATCGGATATTCAGCAAAATGCACTGGTAAAACCCATATATCACGTTAATTTTGCTGAATCAGCGACTTACTTTCTGGAACCAAACCAGCCTGAAGGTGAACGATCCATATTGCCCCAGCTGTATGACAAAATTTCACGAGAGATCGTGTCACTAGTAGTCGAACGCTGGTAACCTGCGGTAGCGGATGATGAAAAGATCAGCCACGGACGCGAAATCAATAAAACCTGTTTATGTTATCAGTTCTCCAGAGCAGTTCTTTATCGATAAGCAGATCAATGATATCAAGGAATCGCTCGTAAAACTCGTTTCTTCCGAAGACGCCGTGGAATTTGAATCAATCGACGCCCAACAGTCGACACCGGAAGATATTATAAATCTTGCCAATACGTATCCTTTTCTTGCTGAAAAACGATGCCTTACTGTAAAACATTTTGATGCCACATTCGCCATTAAACCTGACAAAGCCCAGAAAGCCGCCTGCGACCTATATGAATCATATTTCGATGAGCCTGCGGATTTTACGGTGCTGATACTCATCGCGGATAAATTGGATAAACGGATGAAACTGGTCAAATCAGCGTCATCACGCGGGCTGTTACTGGAGTTTTCTCCTCCAAGCGAACGAGATATGCCCAGCATTATAAAACAGGAAGTACACCGGCAGTTCAACAAATCCATAGATAACCGGGCGGTCATGCTCCTGTCTGAACTGGTTGGCACGAATCTGGATACGCTTCAGAAAGAGCTGGAAAAACTTGACCTTTATACAGACAACGAAACAAACATCACAGATCATCACGTTGCTAAAATGGTTGGAAACTCAGCGCTAGTCGATAACTTCAGGATGACTGACTATCTTGCATCAAAAAATGCGCCTGAAGCATTAAACCTGTTATTGCAACTGCTCAATAAACATCAGGAACCGCCTGAACGCCTGCTCGGCTTACTGAAATGGCAATTTAAAAGATTATACAATGCGAAGAAAGATATGGAAAGCGGCATTCCGTTTAGCACGGTTTGCACAAAACATAAAATATTCAGTTTTCATAAAGACAAGTTCCGGGAGCAGATTAACAACTTTTCACTCCAACAACTCCAGCAGATTTACTATATGCTCTACCTTACTGACCGCCAGCTAAAATCGACCGGTTTAAAACCTGAATTCCTCATTGAGAATTTATTCTGTAAAATCGTTATATAAAAAAAGTGCCCCGGTTTGCACCGGAGCACTTTTCATTCATATTTATATCACAATATACTGTTTACTTGGATAAAACCGCGTTCACAGCACGATTAATGCGCGCTTTTTTGCGATTCGCTTTGTTCGGATGAATAACGCCTATCTTTCCCGCTTTGTCTAATTTCGCAAATGCATTGGACATCAGAGTACCGAGACTATCCTTCTCATTATTTTCCATCGCTTTGTATAATGTACGCAACGCACTCTTCACTGATGATTTATACGATTTATTACGCAATGTTTTGCGTGCGTCACTGCGCATATGTTTTTGTGCGGATCTAGTATTTGGCATTGTATTCCTCCGAATTCGACAGTTATGTTATTTTTAAAGTGTTGTATTTTGTATCACAGTAATATATAAAAAGTCAAATAAAATTTTAATTCAAAAGAACTTTCAATTGTTAAACCTAATAACACATGATACGATTTACCATGGAACCCGGATAAAAAATGGATTCACACACTCTTTCAATACTCGAATTACATTCCGTCACGCGACTTATAGCCGACTGTACACAGTCCGGCATGGGAAAGACTTGTATCTACAACCTCACTCCCACAACCGACCATGCACAAATAGCTACCCGGCTTGCCGTCACATCGGAGCTGATGGATTTGATAACCGACGGGCTCAATGTACCGGCTCACAGCGCTGACGATATATCGGATATGCTCGACCAAATGCATATTGAGGGGACTATTCTTGATAGTGAAGGATTTATGCTTCTATGGGCACTCCTGCATCAAAGCAGGATGATTAAAAAATTTATAACTGTCTGCGAAAAAAATATCCCTTCCTTAAAAGCACTGGCACAAAGAATTCCCGATCAGCCACGACTGGAAAAAGCGATAGCGTATGTGTTCAATGAAGACGGCAAAGTACGGGATCGCGCCTCATCGCGCCTCAAATGTATACGGAAAGATATAAAATCACTACGAACTTCAATTTTGAACAACATAACGCACATAGTCGATAATAAAAGAGCCACTGGCTGTTTGTCCAACGATCAGGTTACTATCCGTGAAGGGCGATACGTGCTTTTTGTCAAATCTGAAATGCGGCATCATATTGATGGTGTGATCCACGACAAATCAATGAGCGGCTCAACATGTTTTATTGAACCGGCATCGGTAATCGAAAGCGGAAATCGCCTGCGGTCATTAAAATTCGATGAGCGCAACGAAATCATGCGTATAAAACGTTTTCTCAGCGAAATGGTACGTGAAGAGCTCGATTCGCTAAAACAGATGATTACCCCCATTCAGGAATACGAAGCGATGCGGGCCACCGCCGTATTCGCAGTTAAAAATGATTTTATATGCCCTGATATTGCCGCTGATATGAACCTTGTCATACGTAATGGGCGACATCCTATCCTGCTGTACCGGCTCAAACAAGACACAATTCCCCTCTCCGTGGAATTGTCATCCGACAAGAGGGCGCTGGTCATTACCGGCCCCAATATGGGTGGAAAAACCGTTGCGCTTAAAACTGTCGGGCTGTTGTGCCTTATGGTTCAATGCGGGCTTCCCGTCCCTGTTGCGGAAGGGTCGCGTTTTCCTGTGTTCAGCACCATATTCGCTGATATCGGCGACGAACAAAGCCTGGAAAACGATATGAGCACTTTTTCATCGCATATTGTCCGTATCAAAGATATTCTCCATAACTGCCCTGACGGACAGAAATCGCTGGTACTGCTTGATGAATTCGGCACAGGAACGGACCCGGCTGAAGGAGCCGCTCTTGCCATAGCCATCCTCGAACAAATGATGGAACGAGGCATATTTGCCATAGCAAATACCCACTTATACCAGTTAAAAATATTTGCCTCGCAACATAAAGGTGTGCGGAATGCCTCTATGCTCTATGATGATACGCTCAATCGTCCGACATACCGGCTGGTAATGGACATTCCCGGTTCAAGCAACGCGATGAACATAGCGAAAAACCTTGGGCTTCCTTCAAATATATTGTATCACGCT
This sequence comes from Candidatus Auribacter fodinae, assembly GCA_003599815.1. GTDB lineage: Bacteria > Auribacterota > Auribacteria > Auribacterales > Auribacteraceae > Auribacter > Auribacter fodinae. The sequence continues at coordinate 24,537 of QZJZ01000059.1, read as the reverse complement.
CAGAAACTACTGGGAAAAACACCCGGCGAACTGGATACGTTAATACGCCAGCTTCATGACCAGAAAATAGCCCTTGTGGAAGAAAAAAAGATCCTTGATGAGGAAAAAGAAAAATACGCCATACTCATGCGGCGGTATAAAGCAAAAGTACTGCAATTCGAGGATGAAAAAAAAGATATTATCACAAAAAAACTGAACGAGATGGACGAAACCATCAAAACCATGAAAAAAGATTTTGAAACTGCAGTTTCGTCACTGAATGCCCCGAATCATGAACAAGTTCATACGGTACGAAAAAAACTGGAATCCTATCACAAAGAAGTAAAAATACAAAAACAAGAACTCCTCATCGAGGACAGGCAACAAGAAATTGAAACGCCGCATATCAACATGGACTGGCAAAAAGGCGATACAGCCGTTGTCGCACCTTTCATGCTGGAAGGCACCATCCTGTCTATTAACACAAAAAAGAAGAAAGTCACCGTGTTATGCGACAATCAGCGAATAGAAACATCGCTCGCCAGTTTACAGCCAGCAAAAGAAAAACAAAAAAAACCACCCGCTGATTCCAAAACGACCGTGAGTTTTCATGTCGCACAGGAACGAAAAGGATCTTTCAACCCGACGCTTGATTTACGAGGTCACACGGTAGACGAATCGCTTAGTATGCTTGAACAGCACCTGAGTGATGTAGTAATGTTTGGATTCAAGATGTTCACGGTAATACACGGTTTCGGCACAGGCAAAGTAAAACGGGCGGTACAGGATTATCTGGCTGAGCAACGTGAAGTAAAGAATTTTCGGGATGGACAGCAGGGTGAAGGCGGCCTCGGTGTTACTGTAGTTGAAATTGGCTGAAATCCGGCGCATCAAGCAAACGTTGCGGCGTGTATTCTTTTACATATTGCTTTTTCCGGTTTTCAATATATGTATTAAAGTTTTCTCTTCCTTCCTTCTCCAAGCGTTTCATCATTGATTCTGAATACTGATGCTTTTTCTTTGCGCCCCGAATGAACACATTGTCGCTGCCAAAGCAGGGATAATACGTCACCAGCGCGAGGATCAGGATTACAACTCCGCTTTTATACGAAAACTTCAGCTTGCCTTCACGTACAGAGTTTATACAGGATATCATTCCTATCAGCAAAAAAGGAGTGATCGGTAAACGGTATCTGCTTGCAATAAAGATCTGTAAACTCGCCGCAGAAATCAGAATAATAGATACAACCACAACTTTCTTAAATCGAAACGATGTAAAAACAAATCCAAGAATACCGAAGATAAACAAAATGCCAAACGTATATGGGTATGACAACAGTTTAAAGGGGATATATGTCTCTTGAAAAAATGACAGGTTAAAGTTATTGGATATTTCCTGATCGTTCACAAACAGAAACAATTTCGTGAGCATCAGTTTGTACCATCTGAATTTATCCATGCGGATCTCAGTACGTGTTTTCTCTTTCCAATAGCTGTTCATTTCGACATCGGATAACTCTGTACGGGTGTTTGTTTCAGCGGCTTTTTTGGCGTCAAAGTAATGCCCGAATGCCGAAGAGCGTATCTCTTTCTGGCGAATATATGTCCCTTTAGCCCCACCGTAGTTGCCGATGTAGTAATGGATTCCGCCCACACAGCTGAGCATTACCGGTTCATCGGCGACAAAATAATTCCGAGCGGTAAACGGCAGGATAAACAGCATGGACGATATAATCAACACTGCCCCATCACGCCATTTATGAGGCGATTTGTAAACGCCGTACAGACACACCGGCAACATAACAGCAAAGGAAGCCCTCAAATTTATAGCGATACTCATAAAAACACCGCAACCGATAACGTAACTAATTTTTGGATTGTTTCTGTACTGGAAAAACGAATACAGGCACAAAACTATGCATGATAAAGTCAGTGTATCTTTTACCGGGATAACGGCATAAAAAATAAACGGCGGGAAAAAGGCATATAAGTATAACCCGATACGCGCGATTGCCTTGCTGTTAAAAATGAGGTATATCAATTGCCTGAAAAAATATGTAGAAACAAGAAAACAGCTCATCTGCACAAATATAAGAACCCGAAAAAAAAGGATGCGGTCAATGCCGGTGAATAACTTAATTATATAGGTAAAATATGCGTAAAAAGGGGTAAAAAAATATGCGGGCATCCCTTCAAGGAGCAATCCTTGTGCCTTGATTATGGAGGCGATGATATCAAAGCTGAACGGGTCTGTGGAAATTGGCGGAATAATTAACTCAGGAATAGCAGTTACCGCATAAATGTAGACACACATATACACTGCGGCAACAAAGCAAAAATCCTTGTTGATTCTCCGTATCCAATGAGTTAGTGTATGCAATGCAGGAAGCTTCATAAATCTATATGGTGATTATAGTTTCTGAAACAATAGCAGAAAAAATAATCAAAGTAAACAGATTCTAAAAACTGCAGTAAAGATTTGGCAGGGACGGCTCTTTGACAGATTAGACGTGATCGATATCGCAGGGGATATTTCCGCATCATACCGGTACGAGGCGTTCGGGCAGGTTATCAGCTCGCTCACGCCGGAGTGGGGATTCTCGTCCAAGCGGTTTGACACGGCGATATCGCTCTCCTATTTCGGCGCGCGGTATTATGACGCATCGCTCGGGCGGTTCATATCGCGCGACCCGATGGAGTACATCGACGGCCCGCATCAGTATATCTACTGCGCAAATAATCCCATGGTCTGGATTGCCCCGTTTGGACTCTGGAAAAGAGGGAATAGAGGTGTTGATAATTTCATAGAAGAAATAGTCAACCTCGTTGATGAAAATTATAACGTTGACAATGGTGACGGTTTCTTCTCAAAAATCAAACAAAATTTCCAAAGAGCATCATCTACCAACGCAATTGCAGAGAAAATGATAAATAAAGCACTTGGAGACAATAATAAAGTCAAGGATATTTCCGGATTCAAATTAGAACTTGTCGGCGATCCTGAAAAAGAAGCTTTGCCTGATCCAATAGACCAGCAATTGGGAGCTGTTGGTCGACATATATATGCTCATGGTGGATATATTCTTAAAGACACTTATGGACACTCTGTTCCCACGATTAAGCTACCATTTTCGGACAAAAGATTACATTTACTTAATACCTCACGAGGACTAGGACATCTCATCTCTTACACTGCTCAAATCGCTGATTATTCCCAATACTTTTTTGGAAAATCTCGTGATGAAGAGACTTCTCAAGAGCTTGCTGACGACATTGCTGGCCGACGAGTGGGCAATATTATGAACGATTACGTTCAAGGCAAGGTAGATAAAAAAGCATATATCAATGAATTGTATAACATATTAGCAATTCCCGAATAACTTGGAGGGTCGGAAAGATGCTTAGAAAAATTATATTTAAAGCTATGTTCGCAATATTGTTTATGTATTTCGGGGCGATTTTTCATCCAATTTTTATCCCACGAGGAACTTTAATGTCTGTTGAATCTTCTGATGCTAAATATATTGCGGAATTAAGATGGAAACTAATCGGTATTGCTACTTATGAGTTTTATCTCTATGTTTATAATAAGGAATCACCGTCAATCAATGCTGAAAGATATCTTTTTTGCGATGATGTTATCCCAAACCTCAAAGATATTCAAATGCAGTGGGAAAATAATTCTTTAACAATAAAACATGACAGAATACACTCGTTACTTTCACGATCAGAAATTTCTTATAAAACAGCTACTTTTTACCTCAACGAGAAATAATAAATACAGGTGGGCTGAGGTATCCCGGTATTGACGGACAGTAAAATAAGCAAACAGCTTTTCCCGTTCATGAGCTTTAAATCCGTGAACGGAAGTAAATCGTATTTCTATTTATGGGATGTCCTTAACAGGCTGAAATGTGTACAGAATTAAAGGGACACATCACTTAATTATTGTTGCGCTAAGTATTATTTTGTGATATTTTCCAAATATGGCACGATTAGCTCGAGTGGTAGCTCCAAACTACCCACATCATATCATCCAAAGAGGCAACCGCAGGCAGGATGTGTTTTTCTGCGACGCGGACAAAGAACTGTATATCGATTTGCTCCGGAAAAACGCATCGAAATACGGACTTGAGGTGCTTGCTTATTGCCTGATGAGCAACCATGTTCATCTTATCGCAATCCCCCGTAATGTCGAGAGTTTAGGAAAAGGTATCGGCGAGACACATAAATGGTACACCGCCACGGTCAACCGGCGTAATAACTGGAACGGCTACTTATGGCAAGGACGATTCATGTCGTTTGTGCTGGACGAGAAATACTTACAATCCGCTATCCGCTACGTTGAACTGAATCCTGTTAAGGCAAAGATTGTGCAACATGCGCAGGACTATAAATGGTCAAGCGCCCGCGCGCACATTCTGGGCAAAAAAGATATGTTGTGCGATACATCGCATGAGCTGGTGAGCCATATAGATGATTGGGAGCCGTATTTATCTGAGGTAACAGCAGTCAAAGACAATTATAATGAATTGTTTGAAAAACATAGTCAGACAGGTCGTCCATTAGGCGATGACACATTTATGCGAAGGATTGAAGATATAACGGGCAGACCGCTCAAAAAGCAGAAGCCGGGACCAAAGAAAAAGGAATTAAGTGATGTGTCCCCTTAATTCTAGGAGTAACAGGTGATACCCTTAAGAGACAATATTCCGTCAAGGAATGTACCATACATAAATTATAGTATCATAACGCTGAATGTCTTTGTGTTTCTACTTGAGTTGAGCATCAGGCGGTACCTGCCGGATTTTTTTGCGCATTTCGGTATTGTGCCGGTAAGATATTCGGTACCGTCGATTGCACAACATTTTTCTACAATAGAACAAATAATCCCTTTTTTTACATCTATGTTCCTGCATGGAGGGTGGCTGCATATCATAGGCAATATGTGGATATTATACATTTTCGGCGACAACGTTGAAGATCGGCTGGGGCATATAAAATACCTCATTTTTTACCTTATTTGCGGCGTTCTTTCAGGGATGTTCCATCTGGCTACCAACTGGCACTCACCTCTACCCACCATTGGCGCAAGCGGGGCGATTGCAGGGATCATGGGGGCGTACTTTTTTTTATTTCCCCATGCCCGGGTTCTTGTGCTATTTCCAATTTTCTTTTTTATACAGATATTTGAAGTGCCGGCGTACTTTTTTCTGGGATTCTGGTTTCTTATGCAGTTTTTCAACGGCGCAATGAGTTTGGGTCATGCCGCTACGCACATATACGGCGGTGTCGCGTGGTGGGCGCATATCGGTGGATTTCTTGCCGGCCTTTATCTTGTTCAAATGATTATCAAAAATCCGCCTCGCGTAAAAAAACGCAGTATCTATTATTAAGTTCCCCAACGTTTACGGAATGTAAATATCGTTATAATCCCAAACGCAATATATTCCCATTTATATAACGTAGTCCGTTCCAAAATCAGCAACGGATACTTCACTTCCGCTTCAGGAGCGACAAGCCCTCCGAAAAAATTACCTATCAGAAGCAATACCCATAATGCAATATGAAAAAAACCTGAAAAAAGGACTGATTCCAAACTGCGCATCAGCATGTTGCTGATCCAGAACCAGAGAAGCATAACACCTTTTCTCTTAAACTTATTACGTTCCCCGATTTTTCTTCTGACCGATTCGGGCGGAGGCGGAAGCTCTGATTTTTTACTGAAGGCGGTAAATCTTTTTTCCTTTTTCATTTTGTTTATTTTCGGTTCATGAGACGGCGCACTGCCAATAAAACTCGAATTTTTTGTACTCTTTTCTTCTGTTGCGGTAAAATCCTGCGAATCAATTTTTTTTAGCTTTTTGCCGCATTTTGTACAAAACATCCCGCCAATCTGATCATTCCCGCATTTTGAGCATATCATGACTGTTTCACCTTTTGTTTGCGTGATTGAAAGCTATAGCCGCAGGAAGGGCATAACTGATTATTCGCACGGGGATACTGCTTGCAACTATCCGGGCGAACTTCGTATATGGCGCAGACAGCAAGCCCTGAAGCGTCAAACGAAACAAACGGACACGCGTTCAGGATAGTACAGCATTCTCCGCATCTGTTACATTGTCCAGATCGTGCGCCAGTGCCTGCAAGTGTATGTTTTAACACACCTAAAAAATTCTTTTTTTCGCCCATACCGCATTATTTATCTTGGGTTTCAACAGTAACGACAAAATAATCACGGATCTGCAAAAATGTCCGTTCCCCTATACCCTTGATTTCAATCAGTTCATTAACCGATTTAAAAGGGTGTTCTTCACGATAAACGATAATTTTTTTAGCAAGCGTCGTACCGACGCCGGGTATTTTTATCAATTCATCGACAGTCGCTGTGTTAAGGTCAACCGATATTTTTTGTGAAGCCTTAATTTCCGGCTCATACAAACCAATCGCGCAGGAAGACGTTGGGCACGATTGGGTTAGTGTCGCGGTCGATTTGTAATAATCCTGTATGATAAGCCCGGCAAGAAATGTCGCTACAATTACCGAAAAAATAATTTTCTCATTCCCGGTCAAAGAGTTATCCTCGCTATTTCACTACGATATTCACCAGTTTTCTTGGTACCGCGATTACTTTTACAATCGTCTGCCCCTCTATAAGGCTTACTATTTTATCGTCAGATTGAGCAAGCTGTTTGAGTGTTTCCGTATCGGTATCGGCAGGAACTTCCATTTTTGAACGGACTTTGCCATTAATCTGAACCACGATCGTATACGTATCCTGTACCAGAGCACTTTTATCGGCTAGCGGCCATTGAGCGCTCATGACACTGCCTGTATGACCCAGCGCACTCCATAATTCTTCACATATATGAGGCGTGATAGGATATAACAAACGCACCACGGTCTCCAGCGCTTCCTGCAATACAGATGCAGAAATGTCTGTTGATGCTTTGACAGCGTTGACCAGCTCATAAATACGAGCAAGAGCGGTATTGAACTGTAATTCCTGAATGTAGTCTCTGGTAACCTGTTCAATCGTGCTGTGGATAATGCGCCGCATCGCTTTATCACTGGAAGGGTTACCGTTTTGCTCTTGTTGGATTTCATCCTTTCTGGAGATAACCATATCCCAAAATCGTCTCAGGAAACGGTGCGCGCCATGAACGCCTTCGTCGCTCCAGACCTGTTCCCTGTCAGGAGGCGTATCGGAAAGGATATATAAGCGCATTGTGTCTGCCCCAAAATTCTTGATAATATCGTCAGGACTGACCGTATTGAGTTTTGTCTTGCTCATTTTCGAGACTTCGGAGACCACTTTGGATCCACATTTTTTACAGTGTCCATTTTCGACATCGCTTTCAGAAAGCCATTTGCAGGTATTGCAGTAATGAGCTACCTTACAGACCATCCCCTGACAAAACAACCGTTTGAACGGCTCCTCAAAATCAATCAATCCGATTTCATTCATAACAAGACTGAAAAACCGGCTGTAAATAAGATGCATGGTCGCGTGCTCTATTCCGCCAATGTAAAAATCAACCGGGCACCATTTGTTTACATCTTTTTTGTCAAACACCTGTTTTTCATCACGCGGCGAAACATACCGGAACATATACCATGATGAATCAACAAAAGTGTCCATGGTATCCGCATCACGCAGAGCGGGTTTTCCGCATTTGGGGCAGGCGGTGTTCATATATGACTCACAACTTTTCAGAGGGCTTTCACCTTTGGGGCGAAACTCTATATCTTTTGGGAGAAGAACAGGCAATTCATTTTCAGCAACAGGGACAGTGCCGCATGAACTGCAATGAATCACAGGAATGGGCACTCCCCAGTACCGCTGGCGGGATAACAGCCAGTCGCGCAGGCTGTAATTCACTGTTTTCGCGCCGAATCCGTTGTCTTCTATCCACTGGATCAGGTCAGGCATCGACTTACGGTTATGCTTGCCGTTAAACGGGCCTGAGTTCACCATTAAACCGTCAGCGACATATGCCTGTTTCATGACTGACGGGTCAAGAACCGTATCCTCAGGTTGAATCACGACTTTAACAGGAATAGAATATTTCTGCGCGAATTCAAAATCACGCTGGTCATGTGCAGGCACTGACATAACAGCGCCGGTACCATAGGTCATAAGAGCGAAATTCGCTACCCACAATGGCACCTTATCTCCGTTTACCGGATTGGTTACGTGAAATCCGGTGGGAACACCTTCTTTTTCCATGCCAAGCTGTTCCTTGACCGAAGTACCTCTCGCGCGCATTCTGATAACCGCTCTCATTACTTCTTCTTCCTGCGGTGTACCTTTGAGCAGTTTTTCTATCATCGGGTGCTCAGGCGCGATTGACATAAAAGTCACACCGAAAATTGTATCAGGGCGAGTAGTGAACACAGGCAGTGTTTCACCTGTTTCCATTATTTTAAAATCAATCCGAGCGCCTTCAGAGCGGCCGATCCATTCCTGCTGCATTTTGAGTACATTTTCAGGCCATTCGGTCAGTTTGGAGTGGTTATCAAGCAGTTTCTGAGCGTACTGGCTCATGGCAAAAAACCACTGTTCAAGATCTTTCTGAATTACTTCCGTGCCGCAACGTTCACAGCATCCATCCACAACTTGTTCGTTCGCAAGAACAGTCTGATCGTTGGGGCACCAGTTAACCGGCGCTTTCTTTTTTACAGCAAGGCCTCGTTTAAAGAATTCAAGGAAAAGCCATTGCGTAAATTTATAGTAGTCAGGATGACTGGTCGCTATTTCCCTGCTCCAGTCATATCCCCAACCTGCGCTTTTCATTTGCTCGCGCATCCGGTTTATGTTGCGTTTGATGGTTATTTCAGGATGAATTCCTTCACGAATAGCGGCATTCTCTGCAGGCAACCCAAATGAATCCCAGCCGATGGGACTCAACACCGATTTGCCCTGCATCTTGTAAAAGCGGACAAGAACATCGCCTATGGTGTAATTAATAACATGCCCCATATGCAGTACACCCGAAGGATACGGAAACATACAGAGAATATAGTATTTTTCCTGATCAGTATCGTTTGAGACAGAGAAAAGTTTGTTGTCGTCCCAATATTTCTGCCATTTCGGCTCAATTTTTGATGGTTCGTAATACGCAGTACTCACATCATCCTCCAGAAAAGGTAAAGATTCATTAGTATTTACTCATTTACAATTAATGCTGAGATTCTATAATAGTTTTATCAGAATGTTAAACACTTTATTCAGTACCGTAACGGTGTATAATGATTCTTTCAGTGCTCAGGCAATGCAAAGATACATTGCTTAACTTCTTGTATCCGCTTCGATGCCAGGGATGCCGGCGCTACCTGCCTGCGTCTCCCGTCGAACACGTCTGCCCTGATTGCAGGGATATCTTGTATAAGTCGATATCGAAAGTGTGCGTGGTGTGCTGTAAGGAAGCGCCTGAAAACGCCTCTGTGCCGTTTACCTGCAAAACCTGCGCTACACGAAAAAAACCAGAATTGATTTTCCTGCACGCTGGATTATATACGGGACTTCTGAAAGACCTGATCAAAACAATGAAATATGTTCCCCGGCAATTTATCACGGATACGCTTGGCGAATACCTTTGCACGTTTATTGATAAGCAGAATATTGATATGAGCCTCTACGCCTGCATTCTCCCAGTGCCGTTGTCACGTGTGCGTATGCGTGAGAGAGGGTTCAATCAGGCGGAATGTATCGCCCACTATATGCATCGAAGGTATACTATTCCGGTCAACACCTCGGTGCTTAAACGAAAAAATCATCGCCATCCTCAAGCTTCACTGAACAGAAAAGAACGACTTACTAACGTTGCAACGGTGTTTAGCGCGAAAAAAGATCCGTCGCTTGAAGGAGCTTCGGTTATACTGCTTGACGATGTTCGTTCAACCGGAAGCACCCTCTATTATTGTGCTCAGACATTATTTAGCATGGGGGTCAAACACGTACTGGCATTGACTGTGGCATTTAACAAATAAATTTATCTCTGTATTCGAACTATCGCAGGACGAACGACATCCATTATCTGCTGACCGCTCATTGTTTCAACGTTATCCGAAGACGTAACAGAAATATCCTCTTTCACCTGATCGAGCAGATTTACAAGATAGGTGATTTTTATAGAAAAATTCGCATTCTGAGGCACAACGCCATACGAAACCAGTGTATACACCGGATCAAGAACAGCAGATACCACGCCTATCACCTGTCCCCTGTTATTCAGCAACGGCCCTCCGCTGTTGCCCAGATGAGCGGCAACGCTCATCTGGAAAAAGCGCGGATCGTTTTCTATCCCCACTTTGCTGTTAATTATACCGTCCGTGATGCGAGCCGTATCGCCAAGAGTGCCCGGCAACGGAAAGCCGATTGTGTATACAAGATCACCTTCACGCACCGAGGATACGTTACCAATAACCACAGGGCAAACAGATTGAGGAATCGAAGCAATATTATCGCCGCTGATCCGTAAAATCGCGAGGTCATTGCTTTTATCTCGTGTAACCACTTTAGCGGGCAGTGATGAGCCGTCCGCAAAAGAGACCGATACTTCATCTTCATCCGCAACAACATGAAAATTGGTAGCAATCAGCGTATCGCTGATAAAAAAACCTGTTCCCGACACAGTATGAACACCACTGTTGTTATCAGGATACAGCCGTGCCATAAAAAATTTTTCGTTTATGTCACGCCCTTGCAGTTTAACGACAAGGATATTTCCATGGTCTTTATCATCGAGCGCGAACGTAGCGTTAATCTTGCGTTTGTCACTCATATAATACACCCCGAGAAAGAGTTCAGGCTGAACCGTACGGCGCAGAGCGCATTTTATTTCGCCTATGTTCCACCCGAGAGAATTAGTATCTGTTATTATGCCGAAGAAATCATACTCTGTCATAATATCCGTATCATTTTTAATGAAAGCGATCTCATACTGGCTGTTTTCCAACATCCAGATCCCTTCAATAGCATCACGTTTTTTACCCTCAAAATATTGAGAAATCACGTCGGAACGTTGAAGAGAACCGTAGGGCTTTGGATTGTTAATAATCACCGCACACCCTGATAAGACAAAAAAACTCAATAATAAAACAATACCAAACATGGAAACATTAAGAAACTTCATGCATTTTCCTTTCAAGTTAATAAACTACAATTAACATTTCCTATGATTACTTATTACAGATAATTATCGCTTAATTTACGCATAAAAACTTTTAATTAAAAGACCACAATAATACTATTTGTCAACAATACTACACGTTACAGTCAATAAAAACAACTGCGTAATTGATTCGTACTGGTATATAGTATATAAATGAGAATACTAAAAATAATAAGACCGGAGATATAATCATGGAAATACGTACACTTGGATCATCAATGCTGAAAGTCACGCCAATCGGGCTGGGAACATGGGTCATGGGAGGCTGGATGTGGGGCGGAGCCGAGGAACAGGATGGCATTGACGCTATTAAAATATCTGTTGAGCGAGGAATTACACTGATCGACACTGCGCCGGTGTACGGTTTCGGAAAATCGGAAACTATTGTCGGCAAAGCTTTAAAGGAACTTGGCTGTCGTGAAAAAATTATACTGGCAACAAAATGCGGACTTGAATGGGACGACAACGAACGCGTCCGGCGCAACTGCGGAAAACAACGTATATTACAAGAAATAAACGATTCTCTCCGCCGCCTGCAAACTGATTATATCGACCTCTATCAGGTTCACTGGCCGGATAAATATACCCCATTCGAGGAAACAATGGGAGCAATGCGTGAATTGTATGACGCCGGCAAAATCCGCGCGATTGGTGTGAGCAACTATAGTGTCGAGCAGATAGAAGCCAGTGCCCAATTCGCACCTCTTCATACACTACAGCCGCCGTTCAACCTGTTTGAACAAGATACGGCAAAAGAGCTTCTGCCATACTGTGTTAAACATACTATTGGAACACTCACATACAGCACCTTATGCAGTGGACTGCTGACCGGCAAATTCACAGCAAAAAGCCAGTTTTCAAAAGGCGACCTCCGCAAATCCGATCCGAAATTCAAGGGAGAACGATTCCAGATGTATCTCAAAGCGGTTGATGCGCTAAAAAAATTCGCTCAGTCAAAAGGAAGCACAGTGGGACAACTGGCGATCGAATGGGCATTTAACCAAAACGGCGTCACGTGCACCCTTGTCGGCGCACGCAATGCCGCTCAGGCAGCAGCGAACTGCTCTGTGCTGGAAAAACAGTGTTTCTCTGCCGATGATTTCATCGAGATCGACAAAATTGTTAATACAATCATAAAGTAATCAGCAGGTTCCACCGCAATATTATGCAATACCGAGCAAAACATCTGAACTTTTATTTATATTCTTGACCTCAAGTAACAAAGACCATAGAATATTGCTCTGTTATGATTACTAAAAATTTTAAAGTTATAATGAATCATAGAAAAGGAAGGTAAAAGATGGCACGAATCAAGGATGTCACAATACAGGAACAGTGCCCGGATCATCCCGAAGAAGTATTGATATGGGAATGCGATACCTGCTCGAAACGTATGTGCAAAGAATGTGATGCTGTCGGATTTAAATACAAAATATACTGTCAGGAATGTATCAAAAAAATTGATGAAGCGCCGGTAGAAACAACTATTTATCCTGTCGGCGTACTGAAACGTTTGGGAGCCCGCGGTGTTGATTTAGTTGTACTTATCCTGATCAATGTTCTTCTGCTGATTGTGCCTGCATTCTTCTTCAAACCGCTCCTGTTTGTCTCTTATGCTGTTGTATCTTACGTATTAACAGTCGTTTATTTTACGTTACTGACTGCAAAAATGGGTCAGACACCGGGCAAAATGGCGCTTGAAATTAAGATCATTAATGACAAACATAAACCGCCATCTTATTTTGCCGCCACAATGCGGTACATACTCGGTTTGACTCTCGGGTTCTTTTATGTTCTTGGCATGGTCATGTTCTATTCTAACCTTCAGCTTGGCATGGGAGACACTCATCTGGCGTCCGTATTTGATTTTTTGAGAGAATACCATCGATTTGGAATGTCCAGCGCGATGAAGGCATTTTATTCGTTTCTGCTGGTCATGATGGCTGTGGACGGTGTTTTTATCATGTTCAACCAGAAGAAACAGGCATTGCATGACTACCTTGCAAGGACAATGGTCATTCTGGATTTATAAGAAACCGATGTGAACAAGCATGACTAAGACCAATAACACAACCGGACCTAAATCACCGGGCGACCTCCTTGCATTAAAAGGATCAGATTATGCCCGTAAACAGCTTGCATCATTGTCACCGCAAGCTCAGCTGCATACTATTCTCACAGCATCGCCTCATCAAAGGCTGAAACTTATTTCTCTGCTCAAGAACCCGAAAAAAATTATCCGGGCGCTTCCTGAAGAAGAACTCTACTGGACAATCAAAGAAGTTGGAACAAACAAATGTTTGCCGCTCATTAAGCGCAGTTCCCCTGATCAAACACAGTTCATTTTCGACGTGGAGTGGTGGGAAGCGGATGCTCTCAGCCCCAAACGCATCACTCACTGGATAAAAGCGCTGGTCAAATGCGGAGATGCCAAAATTATCGAGTGGTTCGAGAAATTCGAGTTCGATTTTCTGGTCAGCGCCCTGAAACGACTCATATCTGTACACAAACCCCTTGATGATAATGATGATTATGGAGAATCAATTGAAGGGCTTCCGACATATACCTTAGACGGCGTATATTTTATATTTTTCCGTATGAAAGAAGCAGAGGCCGCTATGGACATTATGCTACGAACATTGATATCGTATAATAACCGCCTGTTCTGCAATATTATGGAAGCAATCATCTGGGGAGAACAGACCGAAATGCTGTTCGACGCCTTTGAAAAAACACAGCGGCGACTTGAGGAAAAAGGTATCCCTGATTACGATGATGCCCGATCGATTTACCGTTATGTCGCGCCTGAGGAGAGGGATTCTCTTCCCAAAAGAGCTGATTCAGGAGAACAAAAATCGAAAACCGTACACCGAAGTTATTATCCCATTCATATCGGCGGCACAGGCCAACTTTTTCTTTCACAGGTGCTTGCCTCTATTGAAGATTACAATGAGCTGGAAGAGTTAAGCCTAAACCTTACTGCTGTTGCCAATAAAGTAATGGTCGCGGATCATTTTTCATTAAAGAATCATGCTGATTACAAAATAAATATCGCTAAAAGTGCTGGTATTATCAATATCGGACTTGAATACCAAAGCGGTGGAGACCTCAACAAAGCAATCCGTATGCTTCAGGAAAACTGGCTTGAAAATCTGTTTCATATCGGCTGGAGCATCGTGCTGGAATTGAAAAAGAAAATAGCGCCCGTTCTGGATTTATATGAAGACTTCTCTCCGTTAGGCATAAAAATTCTGGATTCACCTTTACAGGAAAGTATTGAAGGCCTTAAACAGGAAAAACCGCTTTACTTTTGCGGAGATAATGCGGACGAAGCCCAAAAATATCGTGATTTCCATTCTCTGGAAGAAATTCGTCTGATTGAGGAAAGAGTGCAATATGCGCACTGCATTGGCAAACACATTATCGACTGCCTGCAATTGGAATTTGAACAACAGCAAAATATGCTCTGGGGAGAAAATATTACACTATCCAGTATTTTCCTGACCGGATTCGTTCATCATACAGTGAACGGCTCATGGATGTTTAAACCTATCGACCTTCCTGACCTGCATGTCTTTTTGAATATGATGTTCGAATTGAAAACCAACCCTGATACCCGTCAAACGCATATTGAAGAACGGTGTATGGATGCAGTAACATCTTCTCTCCGCGAGAAAATGTCACCTGCGGATCTTAAGATTTTTAGTTCATTTGTATGTACCGCACTGAAAACACTGAGTAATGAATACGCTGAAGCGACTGCGGATTCATATCTTGATGTTATAAGTTTTAAATCCCTCTTTATTAATCATTTTAATTATTAAACATGCCGTTAATCTGAAAAACTTGCAGAAAATTCATTTTTTTTTGAGAAAAAACATGTCTTTTCAATCTAACATACAAGACACACATAGATATGCCGTTATTGTTCAATAATAATTTTTGTAAAAAGAACAAAACAATGAGAAAAAAAAAGGTTCCTTTAAATTACAGTATCTCACCATGTTACAATACACCTGTTCTCAGCAAAATAGTTAGGACAGTTCATGACTCAGCCGCTCCCGCTATCGTACACATAGAGACATCTCAATACCCGGATATTCATGGGCATTCTGAAAAAAAAATATTCGCACTGCCTTTATCAAACAGCAATTCAGGGGTTATTATCAGTAAAAATGGATATATATTAACGTCAACCTCAATGCTGTCGTTTGGAAACCATGTAACAGCTTATATGAGAGACGGTAAAGTCTTATCGGGAACAATTGTGGGTAAAGATGCATCGCTGAATCTGGCGTTAATAAAAGTAAACGCAACCAATCTTCCGTTTATTTCATTGTCACGCAAAAACAATTCACGCACCGGCGATCTGGTCGTAGCTCTCGGCAACCCCACAGGTGCGGAATGTACTATCAGTGCAGGCATGATAAACGGCTACTATGATGAGCTACTCATAGGGCGTTCGCGAATAATCCGCAACCTGATACAGACTGACGCCGCAATTAATGTTACAAACATAGGAGGCCCTCTGCTGAATCTGGAAGGGCAATTAATCGGAATCAATTCGTTCAGGAACCAGGGGATTCATTTTTGTTCGGATCTGGCAAAATCATATAAATCAATTAAAGACATGATCCACGCCCGTTCAACTTTTCTGGAAATGATGGGCATACGAACCATGGATGTCGTGATTGATGAAATCAATCGTATATGGTTTTGCATTACCAATCAATCTGCCGTAAAAGTGATTAGCGTAGCAACTGACGGGATTGCGTCACAATGCGGAATGAGGCCGGGTGATACCATAATTTCCCTTGATTCAATACCAATCGAAGGAATACAGGACCTGCGTAAATTTTTCGCTGATAAGACTCTTGACGCTCCTGTAAGCATTATTAAAATGAATATTCTCAGGAAAAAGAAAATGATCACCATTAATATAAAGTTGTCACGTTCTGAGAGTGCCTAAAAAGCGCTTGTGTCATCATTCAAAACGGACACACAAACCGTAGACAATTTCTGTCGCTGTATGGTGGTAATGACAGTTTCCGCTATCATCCACAACTCCAACAGCATTATAGCAATGCTCATGGAAAACAGATGCCACTCTCCCGCATGAAAAAAGAGTATCATGTTATATACCATTCCCCATCCTGTAAAGATAAGTACCACAACCATGGGAACAAGAGTATACAGGCAATTCTTATTTTGCTGAATCAGGTAAACAGTGACTGTTAAAAGAGATAACCCGGCAAGCAGTTGATTGGAAGTGCCGAATAGCGGCCAGAGTATCATGCCGCCTTTACCGCCGCCCTGCGACAGCGCGAGAGCCGCCGCAGACAGGACAGCACACAATGTCGCTCCGTGCCTGTTCTTCAGGAAAGATATTTTTGTATCCGAAACAACTTCAGCAATAACATACCGTTGTATACGGGTAGCCGTGTCCAGCGTTGTAGCGGCAAATGATGCGACAAACACCCCCATTAAGGTAGTCCCGACTTTATATGGGATGCCGATAGAGCCCAGCAGGTTGGCAGATCCTTTAACAAACGCGCCCACTTTCGCTCCCAGCCCGGAAACCGCCGCCCAACTTGAATAATAATGTGACCACGCCTCAGTTCCGGACAACACCTCACCGGAACCGGTTTTTACCATCATGCCAAGCCCGGCGCTCACCGCGATGAGCACTAAAACGGCCATTAAACCTTCTATCAGCATTGCTCCATAACCGACAAACTGCGCGTCCTTTTCCGTACTGATCTGTTTTGCGGTAGTACCGGAACTCACCATACAATGAAAACCGGATATTGCTCCGCACGCAATGGTCACAAACAAAAACGGCAGGACTGGCGGAGCTCCTGCCGGCATCAGGTTAAACGCAGGAGCAACAATCGGAGCCCGTGCGGCAACGATGCCAACAACCAGCAGTCCAAGCGCGATAAATAGTTGATACGCATTTATAAAATCGCGAGGCTGTAGTAATGTCCATACGGGTATGACCGAAGCAATGTAAGTATATACCAGCAATAGTATTGTCCATGTTGTCAATGGCGGTATCCCGCATATTTCCGGCATTTTTAAAGGCAAATAACTGCCTGCGATAATACTGACATACATCAGCGATACTGATACAATAGTCAGCAGAAAAATATGCTTTGATTTGTTATGAATAAACCGCCCCAGAACAACTGCGATCGGAATTTGTACCCAGATAGCAAACACCGATTCGGGAAACAAGTCGAATAAAATAGCCATTACAAGACAAAAAACAGCGACAACAATCCATAATGTAAAAAAAATAACCAGAAGAAAAAGCACGCGTACGCGGGGGTTAATCAGCTTCTTTGAGATTTCGCCAATCGACTCGCCTCTGTTTCTCAGAGAGACTACAAGAGAACCCAGATCATGGACAGCCCCCATCAAAATCGACCCAAAAAAAATCCAGATCAGTGCAGGTACCCATCCCCATATCACACCGATTGCCGGCCCGACAATAGGCCCTGTTCCAGCTATGGAAGCGTAATGATGCCCAAAAATGATTTCCCGCTTAGTAGGAACATAATCCACATCATCCTGCATTGTCACCGCAGGTGTAATGTTTTTCGCACACAGGGAAAATATTTTGCGTGACAAAAACCGTCCGTATGTGTGATACGCGATACTGTATCCAATGACGCACGCTAGCAACAGCAATACAGAACTCATATATTTCCTCCGTACAGTTACAATGTAAATAATTATATCACTCTTCTGCAAAAAATCGACCTTTATTTCAACACAGCAAAGACGTAATTATTTTTTACATAAATCTATTTTGTTATTTTTATTTACAACAATTAATCTCTAGTAAACAGCTACTGTTTTTGTAACTATTTCATGAAGCATATGTTATAAAAATGGAACTTATTTGGCATTCAAATTGTTATATATGATGTAGACGAAAAAACGGAAGGAGGACATTATGAAAGGCTTAGTAAAAATAGTAGTCACGCTGGCAATGGTATTCATCATGGCCGGATCAGCATTAGCACTAGACATAATAGTATCCACAGGGCACGGACGGCGTCATCCGAGATACCATCACCGAAGGAATCACTACGCGCCTCATTATTATGCGCGATACGACAGGCCTCATTATTACAGGGGGTATGGCGAAAGATACTATTATTACCCCTACGGAAGCTGTAGATCGGAAACCATAATTTATTACGAATAAAACCTTCTAACTCCCCCCGATATCAGTCCGGTGTGTAAAATGTGCATACCGGACTGATACCTTTTTAGACATCTTACAGGAAATATCTTGCGGAGAATGCAGACCTGAGGCAGAATAAGTATAGTGTAAAAACTGTGTTCAGGGAGTATCCGCTATGAAAGCTCGAAAAATAACCGAAGACATTTTTCATCTTGGCGCTATTGACTGGGACAGGCGAATGTTCGATGCGCTTATCCCATTACCGCACGGCACCAGTTACAATGCGTATCTCATAAAAGGCTCAAACAAAACCGCACTTATCGACACTGTCGAACCCTCAATGAAAGATGACCTGCTATTCCAGCTTAACAGTGTAAAGACACTGGACTACATCATCGTTCACCACGCAGAACAGGACCACGCGGGTGCACTTCCCTATATTCTGTCAAAGTACCCTGAAGCGTCCGTATTAACAACCTCTCAGGGCAAAGATCTTGTAATCAACCATGTAGGTATTGATCCCGATAAAATTCGAGTTGTCGCTGACGGAGAAAAACTGGATCTGGGAAATAAGACACTGGAATGTATATATACACCATGGATTCACTGGCCTGAAACCATGTGCACCTATTCACATGAAGATAAAATTCTCTTCAGTTGTGAATTATTCGGTTCGCATCTTGCAACAACGGATTTATACGCCTATGACCAGAACAAAGTATATGAAGCGGCAAAACGGTATTATGCTGAAATCGTTATGCCATTTAGAAAAACTACGGCCGGCAACATTGAGAAACTCGCGAAATACGATATCGCTCTAATAGCACCGGGGCATGGCCCGATTTATGACCAGCCGTCGTTTATCATTTCGGCATACACGCAATGGTTATCTGACAAGCCAAAAAATCAGGTGCTTATTCCATATGTATCCATGCATGGCAGTACAGAAAAAATGGCAAAATATCTTGTCAGCGCTCTGGCTGAGCGGTATGTTGGCGTCCAACCCTTCGACCTTGCGGTAACCGATATCGGACAGCTCGCCATGTCTCTCGTTGATGCCGCCACGCTGGTGATTGGTACGCCGGCTTTTCATCTTGGCCCGCATCCCATAGCGTTTTTCGCCACGCATCTGGCAAATATATTGCGCCCGAAAGTAGTCTGTGTATCCATAATAGGTTCGTACGGCTGGGGCAGTTCCATTGTAGAGACAATGACCGGGCTTATTCCTGATTTAAACGTGGAAGTGATACCGCCGGTACTATGCAAAGGTGAACCAAAAGAAAAATGTTTTCAGGCATTGGACATACTGGCGGATACTATATTAAGCAAACATAAACAATACGGGCTTTTTTAGTTGTCCAGACGATGAGGGAATTCGGACGCATCATGGCAATGAAAACAGTTTACGCCCTGACGAAATTTATTGTGCATTTTTCTTTGATAGAAATATTCATGTTCAGGATCGTCGGACGCCGGACAATCCAACACTTTGCGTGAGGATATATAACCTGACAAATTATATTCAGGGTTCGTGCGGGTATCTTTATATATCCAGCCTTCCGGCCAGTTCTTACCGTGGTCATTTTCCCAGGCCGTGATAGCAAGTTCTATCTCATGCATGTTCTTGACACAATGATTTCGAAGGCGCTCGTCGCGATTGTTCGTCATTTTAGGAACAGTCATGCCTGCAACAATGAATGGCAACGACAGCAGGATAATAAGTTCAAATAAAGTAAATTTTTTCATCAGGCAATACCAGTTATATTGTGAATGTCGGAATTTATTATTATATATCGGATAAAAGAACCCTTTCTTAACTTTTTCGGTGAAATGTTATGAAATTTTTGATAAATAAAACAGCTATCCCAACACGTCACATCATCTGGTCGGCGGTTATCCTCTGCTCTATGGCGGCAATGTTCTATGTTTTTCGATCATGGTTTCTTGATGATGTGTACATATCAATGCGGTATGCCCGCAACTGGATAAACGGCATAGGGCTGGTATTCAACCCGGGCGAAAAAGTCGAAGGATACACCAATTTTCTGTGGGTATGCTTAATGGCGCTGGCCTATTGGGTTGGCACACCTATGGAACTGACAGCCCGGTTAATAAGCATTGTTTCATATCTCATTGTTTTCGCCGGCTTATATATCATGCTGATAAAGAAGTTACACCTGCCCATTACAATACTATACCTTGCATTGCTTGCCTTTGTTCTCGACGGCGACTACATCGCATGGGCAAACAGCGGCATGGAAACCACCTTGTTCACCGTACTGGTAACAGTCTCATCTTTGTTATACCTTCATTCACGTTCAAATCACCCTATATTTACTCTATTCGCCGGAACAGGGTTCATACTGGCCGCCTTAACTCGGCCTGAAGGAATTTTATGGTACGGGACAACAGGATTGTTTGTCTTGATAAATGTGCTTTTAAAAAAAGACCGTCATGCATTGACTAAACTGCTATTGTACAGTATTCCGTTCGCAGTGATATTTATTCCATATATCACTTTCAGATACAATTATTACGGATATCCTGTGCCAAATACATTCTATGCGAAAGTTGGGTGGTCTATTGCTCAACCAATACGGGGGCTCAAGTATTCAGCCGCTTATCTGCTGAACAGGTGGTTCGTTCTCATACCGTCATTGATTTATGGATGGCGTCATCGTAACTCTCATGCAGTGCGCTATTTTTTTACGCTGGGGACCATTTACTGGCTTTACGTAATCAGTGTAGGCGGCGATATTTTCCCGGGCTATCGCTTTTTTGTCCCACTGCTTCCTGTTCTCTATGCCGCATTGTTCTTATTCCTTGATTCATGTCGAAATTTCCCCTATCGCAATACACTTATAACTGCCGCATTAATATGTATTTTGAGCATTCTGGCAGTACAGATGTACATTCGGGACGATTACCGCAACCTGTATAAAGACAAAGTATCGCCTGTTGGAAAAACTATCGGTATATGGATGAGGAAAAATCTTCCTTCAAACACAGTCATAGCGCTTAATGCAGTTGGCGCCATTCCGTATTTTTCCCGTTTAAAAACGATTGATATGCTTGGATTAACAGATCCATATCTTGCCCACAACGTACAAAAAAGCGGCAGCGGATGGGCTGGGCATGAGATCGGTGACGGAAACTATGTTCTGTCCAGACAACCTGATATTATCATTCTGACAGGTCCATGGGGAAGCAGGTATCCTCTTTTTAAGGCTGATTATGAATTGTATTACAGCGAAGAGTTTCATAATCAGTACGCATTTTTTATCATACCGATTGATGACATTATTTTACACTGTTATGTCAGGCGTGAATCACGGCTGGTAACTAAGCTGATGGAACACGCAGGAAAAGATATAATGGACCGTCTTGAAATAAAAAAATAAGGGTATTTAACATGAAAACCATTCTGACAAGCGATTGCGCACCAAAACCGGCAGGGCCATATTCCGTAGCGGTGAAAACAGGGAACCTAATCTTTGTTTCAGGTCAGATAGCGCCGGACGCAACTGGTGATAATCCTGTGTCCACTCAGACTGAACGCATTCTTTCCAATCTGAAAATATTGGTAGAATCATATGGACTAACCCTCGGGCACGTCGTAAAAACAACCATCTTTCTCACTGACATAAATCAGTTTGATACGATGAATTCCATATATTCAAAGTATTTCAGAAGCAATCCGCCGGCACGATCATGCGTGGAAGTCAGCAGGCTTCCCAAAGGTGCTCTGGTTGAGGTGGAAGTAATACTCTCGGCTGAATAATGCCGCTTACCGATCTTTAAAACTGCGCATTCGACGCCCACGAGACTTTGGCCCACTTTCCTCTTCTTCGGATGAACTATCTTCCTGCTGATATACATCATCGGGTGTTGTCGGCTGTGGTACAGGTTCAGGGGGAGTCATTTCCTCAGGTTGAGGTATTTCTTCAGGCTGAGGAATCTGCTGATCAGTCGGTTGCGGAAAAGACACCTCATCGGGAATAGCAGGCGGTGGCGGCAACGGTTGGGTACTGTCGGGGACTGCCTGTTCCCGTTCTGTCAATGCCTGTTCGCGTTGTTCACGTATACGTTCAATTTGTTCACGCCGTTTCTTTAACATTTCTTCGCGCTGTTGCTGAAGGAGTTGTTGGCGCTCTTCCTGTTTTTCTACCAATTCTTCACGTTTCTGCATTGTTTCATAAACTTTTTCGTTTTCTTCAGCCTGTTGAACAGCCTGTTTACGCCGTTCTTCAAGTTTACTTTCAAGGTCTTCTCCTGCTGAACGTTCTATCTTTGTAATGCGTGCCTTATCAAATCCCACAGTACCATATCCCAGATCAAGTTTGATCTGAGTATCTGTTTCCTCAACAATTTTACCTTCAATTTCTCTTCCGTTTTCCAGTACGATTACGTCGGCCAGTAAACACTGAGAACAGAAAATTCCAAGAATCGATACAAGCAGAACTCCACAGCGTTTCATAAAAAACAACCCTCCTCTAATATTTATAAAAATGATATACATCATGTTTATTCATGTCAAGAACCAAGCATTTGGACTCTTAATGAAGACATCTTATTCAAAACAGAGCACTATTCAAGAGGTAATTTTCTCTTCAGGCTGTTCACTGTCTGGCAAGAGTTATGCTTACTTTTATATTGCCTGAAAAGAGAATTTCCTGTATACTATATTCTCTATTTCGGATAATGATAATAAAATATAATATATATAAGATATTTTAAACAAGGAGTATTACACGATGCCGACTTACGAGTACAAATGCAATTCCTGCGATCACACTTTTGAATTGTTTCAGAGCATGACTGCAGATCCTGTAACCAAATGCCCTGAGTGCTCAGGCACTGTAAAACGATTAATCGGAGCAGGCGCAGGCATCATTTTTAAAGGATCCGGTTTTTATTGTACTGATTACAAACAACCGACACAGAAATCATCGCCTGCCAGCGCATGCGATTCATGTTGCGGCGCGGATAAAAAAGAGTGCCCGAAAGCAGAATAACAAGCAGTTGCTGTCACATACATGTCAAATTATGGAATAGATTTACGGGAAAAAACAAGTTTTCAAACCAGTGACCTGTTTACAGAAAAGGCACAAGAGTTTCTGCGTGAAGCTATACATAACGCAAATGACAACGAGGTTTTTTTCGTCGGAACACCCGACTCCACACAGCGTATTGACTCCGTCAAATTATATGCGCGCGGTAACCAGCAGGCAGTGCCGGCGTTGATCAATGTTGCAGAACCGGGCACTGTAATAATCCATAACCATCCTTCAGGCAATCTCACGCCCTCCTCCGCAGATCTTGAGATAGCCTCGACACTCGGACAAAGGGGAGTAGGCGCGTACATCATAAACAACGAAGTTTCTGACTGTTATGTCATTGTTCTGCCTGATAAAACACAGGAACCCGTTCCTATCGATATTGCCGAACTCGCTAAACTGATAGAACCGAACGAACTGTTCAGCCAGAAGTTCCCCGGGTATGAATACAGACAACAGCAGGTAGATATGCTGAAAATGGTAGTTGAATCGCTCAACGCCAACCATGTATCCCTGATCGAAGCAGGGACAGGGACAGGCAAAAGCCTCGCTTATCTGATTCCACTTGTCCGCTGGTCAGTTACAAATAAAGAACGGTGCGTTATATCCACCAACACAATTAATCTGCAGGAACAGCTTATATATAAAGACATTCCCGCTTTACAGCAAATTCTGCCGGAAAAGTTTACCGCATGCCTTGTAAAAGGGCGGCAGAATTATATCTGTAAACGTAAATTGAATATGATACTCCAGTCGCCTGAAACACATTGCGATGAGGACGAACTGGAAGAGCTTTACCGTATAGCGGATTGGGCAAAAACAACAAATGAAGGAAGTTTATCCGATCTAAACTTTGTGCCTGACAGCGAACTGTGGGAAAAAGTCTGTTCCGACAGCGAATCATGCCAGCGTGCTCAATGCGCTTCTTTTAACGATTGTTTCACCACCAGAGCGCGACGCACAGCCAACGCGGCAAACCTGCTTATTGTGAACCATCATTTGCTGTTCGCTGATATAGCTATAAAAAAGGAAACAGGGTTTTCTATGGACACCGGTATTCTCCCCCGCTATAAGCGCATTGTAATCGACGAAGCGCATCACATTGAAGATGTGGCTACCTCCTATTTCG